>CAZZDT010000288.1:0-5499 GCA_964652435.1 uncultured Bdellovibrionales bacterium | reverse complement strand
TGAGTTGCCTATGGTTTCCCAGAGGAACTGTTTGGCTATTTCAGCGCATGGTTCCGGTCGATCGTTATTGCCACTGAGTTCCGGTGTATCGATGCCTTTCATACGAACGCGAAAGACTTCACCATCTTTTAAGACCTCAAAAGTATCGCCGTCCATCACGCCGCGGACGAGAAGTGGGTCTACCAATTGAGAATAATCGATTGGCTCCGGTTCATCGGGCTCGGTTGTTTGAGCTGGGTCGCTTTCTGTTGTGGGCTCGGTTGGCTCTGGGGTGTCCGTCTCAGTGGCGGTGCCGCAGGCCGTTAGCGCGAAGCTCGAAAGAGCGAAGAAAACGAATAAATACAGTCGGTACATCTGAACTCAGTTGTTTAGAATTTTATAGGTCTCGAAGCTGGGCGTGTCTTGAGGCCGGCAGGACAGTCCACTTGATTCAGGCCGTTTTGTCAACCTGTCATTGCATGCTCTGGTTGTCTTTTGAGGCAAAAAAGTGGCTGATCTTTGGTGGATCTACGCGGGAAAAAGTGGGCAACAAGTTGGAAACAGATGATTTTCTTCTGGACTTATCGGTGTCCGAGGGCGTAGGGTCCGCGTCGGCCCGGACGAGGCCGTTTCTGATTTAATGTAGCGTTCAGTGAAGAAGGCGGTAGTGATGAAAAAGCGGATAAAGCTTTTGGTGGGTATGCTTGTGCTGGCAACAGCGGGCATTGCTTTTGCGGGGAGCAAAACGAAAGTCATTGTGAATGGTGTCTCCGCGCCTGTTTATTTTAACGACGGTGATAGCTTCCGAGTTGTTGCTGGACGGGTTTCGGGCACCAAGGCACGCCTTGCAGGTTTTAACACTCTAGAGAGTCACGGCCCGGTTCATAAATGGGGCACCTGGACAGCTAAAGAACTTTATATCAACGCAAAGATGGCGACCAAGAATGGTCGCGATGGCAGCTGGGTCTGTAACAGTGATGGAAAGAAGGACACCTACGGACGTGAGCTATTTGATTGTCCCTCTTTAAGACAAAGCCAAGTTCGCAAAGGCTTAGCCCATGCTATGACCATTACAGCAGAAGGGTCATCGCCTGAGTTGTTAGCGATTCAGCATGAAGCTCAGAAAAACAAAGTTGGAATGTGGGCCCATGGGGTGCCTGAATTCATCATCACTTCAACGCACTCAATTGCCGAGAAGTCCGGTCGTAAATACGCTTACAATCGGATTGTTTCTACGAAGGATGGACACTCCGAAAAAATTCGACACAGCAAAGCATACCAAGAGTGTGAATGGGTATGTGTTAATAAGGTAACGGTTGCTCCAGAGGTCTCAACGAAAGTTGTTGCCGATCTGCGGGCGGCCGAGAATCTCAAAGAAGTGTTGAAGAATTATACTGACGAAGATTTGGCATACATTGCCCGTATGTTTTTGGTGATCGATCAGGTAGCTTTGATGGTTCCTTTAGATGCTAAAGAGGATCGAAGAAACATCGAAGATAAGCTTAAAGCGCTGGTGGCCAGTGGTACCTTGGTGGCGGCTACGAGTGAAGTCGATTCTTGCACGCTATTCGTGCCGTTTAAGCGTCGTTACGGTGGTGGCCGTGCGGCCTGTTTGAAGTAGGAAAAACCCAATGAAAGTATATTGGATGGTTGCGCTGATTCTATCAAGCGCATGTTTGGCTGGGTGCGAGTATGTACTCCCGGTTCGTCCTATTCTCGGTTATGAGAACAGCGACGAAGCCTGCAGTGACGGCCGTGACAATGATGAAGATGGTCTCATTGATTGTGAGGACTCGGATTGCGTTTATAGCTCATCACAGTGCGGGGAAGATGTCCCATTGATTCCCAGTCTCGAGCCTGAGGTGGGTATCACTTGTCATGACCAAATTGATAACGATGACAACGGTCAGTTTGATTGTGGTGACCCGGCTTGTAATTCGGTGTTGGAAAATTGTTGTTCTCGTGAATTCAGCGATGAAACTTGCACCGACGGTATTGATAACGATGGTAATGGGTATATCGATTGCGAAGATTTTGGATGCAGAAACGACCCGTTTGGGTTTGTAACTGTATGCGACAATTTTATTTCTGAATCAGAATGTGTGCCGACCGGTGGAGGTACCGAAACAACTTTGGCCGAATGCAGTGATGGGCTGGATAACGATTGCAACGGCTATACGGACTGTGATGACTTTGCGTGCTTGCGTTCTTTGGCGTCTGATGTTGCGCAATATTGTGAGGAAATGGCAGGAGAACCCGAGGATACCTTAGAGGCTTGTCAGGACGGTATTGATAACGATGGCAATGGCTACACCGACTGCGATGATTTCTCATGCTCGAAAAGCGACGACCCTGAGATCTTGGAACTCTGTACTCCTGATGAGCCCGTGATTCCTGAAGATACCATTGAACTGTGCAGTGACGGCATCGATAATGACGGCGACGGATATACCGATTGCCGAGATAATTCGTGTCGATTGAATGAGAGTGTAACGGTTCGTCGTGTCTGTCAGGAAAGCTTACCTCAAGATATTGAACCTACTTGCAATGGTAACGATCCTACCAATCAGGATTGCTATGAGTTTATTCTGGCCGCTTGCAGTGACGGTCAAGACAACGATGGCGACGGCTATGTCGATTGTGAAGATTTTGATTGCAGTCATCATCCACTGGGCGTGTGCCAGGGGCCGAAAGTCTGTGAAGACAACTGAAACGAATTAAACGAAATTTGAAATTGCCTGGTTCGGTCAGGCTTAGGAGATAGTGATGCAGTATTTGGGAATGAAACGACTGGTGACATGTGCGGCCTTTTTGGCCCTGACCTTTGGAAGTGGGTTGGCTTTCGCGGCTGAAACAGATTGCACCAACGGTAAAGATGACGACAACGATTCCATGGTGGATTGCGCCGATGCCGATTGTGCGAAACTTGATGTCTGTAAGCCTGATGGACAGCCGGAAAATACCAATGCGCGTTGCAGCGATTGGGTTGATAACGATGACAATGGTGCCATGGACTGCGACGATATGAATTGCAGTGGTGAAGGCATCACGGTTTGCCAGGGCTCTTGGGATGCCATGGAGTCTATGCAGCAAAGCGGTGGCCAGACCTCATCGATGGACCAATCGGTTTTGCCTGAGCTGGGTGAGGGCAAAAGCTTTGAAGACCTGATTGGCACCATGGGCGACAACGATGGTGAGCGCAACGACCTTTACTGCTCCGATGGCCGAGACAACGATGGCGACGGCCGTGTGGATTGTGATGACTTCGGTTGCCGTTTCTCTCCAGATGTAACCGTTTGCCGTGGAAACCCAGGCATGCGTTTTTCTATCGTCGGCGCTGTTTCTCAGAATTACGATTTGGTTGAGAAGAAGCTCGATACACGATTCACCAAATTGCAGCTGCGCTCATTTGGCCCGATTCCAATGATTCAGGATTCTTTCTACCTGATCAGTATGCGTGCGGAGAAAACACCACGCTTAACGTTTGCAATGTTTCAAATTCCTCTGGGCAACCAAGGCCACTACATGAACATCAACAGTGGTGGCGGCGGTCTTTCTAATGCGATGATTATCTCAAGTGCCAAGCAATTGCTTTTGGACCCAGCTTATTATCTGGCCAATGCATTCGAGCAGGGCAATGGCGCTGCGGTTGAATTTGGTGGTCCATTGAACATTGGAACGCCAGGGATGTTGAGTTACCGCGTTTATGCTGCTGGTGGTTCAGGACGCTACAGCGGAAACATCGGTGGACGTTACTTTACTTACGATAACACCAACTACACTTACTCTGCAGGTGCTCAGCTTGGGATCAATGCCATCGGGCATTACAGTCGCTGGGATTCACCGTTTATGTTGACGCCGGCTTCGACGGCTTTGGCATTTCGGGTAGGTGCAAAGTATGACCAACGGGCACAAGAGCGTTATCCTGCCGCTAACCTAAGTGCTGTATGGCGATGGGATCGAATGATTCTTCTCTCAGAAGTATACGGTAAGCGTGAACTCAATTTCGGCAGTTGGCAAATGGCTTACAACGCCACATTTGGTGTGTTGGTATGGCCTAAGCACGTTATGCTGGCTGCAGATATCGGCCAGTTCCTGGCATCTGACTTTGATAATCCGCCAGATACGCTGGAAACAGATCTGAGGAAGATCAAAGACGAACTCCGCTGGCGTGTAGCGGCTCATTACTACTTCTGGTCTAATATCGGTATTGCAACCTTGATTTATACGGATGCAACCGTTGAATCGTTGACGGGTGGTGATGCCGAGCGCGAACAAGAGTTACGCTTGGTGGCTCAATTTAGATTCTAAGGAGTCTTCTCTGTGCGCATTGTCCTCATAGGCCAGCGCGGACCTTATTCGTCCTACGCCTTTCGTCATTTGGTGAGAGGCTTGGCCGGATGCGAGGTGGTGGCCATGGTGGAGGGCAAGCGCAACCCCATGAATGGGCGTGATCACCGCTGGCTTAAGCCCGGCCGCAATGCACCTTTTCATAAAGATCTACCACGCTCTCAGAGCCTAGTGGATTTAGCAGTTGCGGCTCGGATTCCGATTCTCCAAACCACCAATATCAATGCACCGAAGGCCATCGCCGCCATTGGCAGCGTGAATCCTGACATGATTGTATGTGTGGGGTTTTCCAAACTCTTCTCGCAAGAACTTCTCGACGTTCCTAGATTGGGTGGCATCAATGCCCATCCTTCGGCTCTTCCGAAGTGGCGAGGACCGGCTCCTATATTCTGGCAGTTGAAAGAGGGAATGGACTACCTGCCTGTGACGATCCATGGTTTAGATGCCCAGGAAGATCATGGGCCTATTTTTGCTGAAGGCAGTGCTCAGATTTTTCCCGGGATGGCTGGCGATGACATTTATCGCTCGGGCGGAGAGTGTGCAGGGCGTTTGTTAAAGCCGCTTTTGGAGGCCATGGCTCAGGATATGCCGCTTGGCAAAGCTCAGACAGGGGCGCCGGGACCCCGAGCGAAGCGTCCTAGAGCCGAAGATGCCATTGTAAGGGAGCCCGAGGCTTGGGGTTGCGAGCACTTGATCAACTTTGTGACCGGAGCTACTTGGTTTGTGGGTTGTGCGTTGGAGCTTGGAGATGAGCTTTATCCCGTAGAAATGGGTGTAAAAGTGTTCCGAGGCCAAAAGATGCCTGCCCAGTTTATGGTGGTAGGGGAGGAAATAACCGTCCAATGCAGAGACGGATTAGCGGTCCTGAAATTGGTCCCTCCGGTTGACCGAGCTTAGGTGGTACACTATTACAGGGATAACTGAGGAGAGGCTTTGTGGGCAAAGACAAGAAAATTCAAGCTCTTCGTACCTTCATAGCTAAAGAAGGCCTCAAGAATTCCCGCCAGCGGGAGACCATTGCCGAGGTTTTTTTCGAAACATCGGAGCATATCCGGGTTGAGGACATCTTGAATCGCGTTCGCGAAGTGGACCCTAAGGTTAGCCAAGCAACGGTTTACCGCACCATGAAACTCTTGGTGGAGTGTGACTTAGCCGAGGCTCGGCAGTTCC
>CAZZDT010000287.1:0-5520 GCA_964652435.1 uncultured Bdellovibrionales bacterium | reverse complement strand
CGGTTGGTGGTAAGTTACCAACCTCGTTGCGCACAGCCGTGAGAATCTCTTGGGTAATCTCTGGTTCAAGGGCCAGATAAGATCCGCTTTGGGTATGCTGAATAGATGCTCGCACAGTCTCTTCAATTTGTGGGTCGAGTAGGTAGACCACCAATGTGTTACCACCGCGGGTGTACTTGTGGGAGATATACCGTTTGAGCGCATTACGAACATACTCTGTGAGCATGACGGTATCGCTTTCAACTTGTCCCCACTCGGCTAATGCCTGAAGAACGGAACGTAAATCTCGAATCGAGATTTCTTCTTCAACCAAGCGACGCATAATATCTGTGAGCTGAAAGGGTGATACTGCTTTGGGCACAACTTCTTTCACCAGTGCAGGGAAAGCTTGCTCCAATTGCTCAAGCATATTTTGAACTTCTTGGATGCCGAGAAACTCTGCTGAGTTCTTACGCAGAATACTGGATACGTGAAGAACCATATAACCGGCTGCATCCCAGGTGGTGAGACCCGCTTGCTCTGCGATGCCGGCGTATTGTTGTGGAATCCAGGCGCATTCAGAACCATTGGCCGGGTTCACCGCTGGCTCACCTTCGATATTGAGAAGGGTCAGGCGGTCTACTGTATCGTTGACCAGTACCTTATCAAGTCCAACGCTCCCCGAGACCATGGGGACTTCGTTGATGAGAATAATATAGGTGCCTTGGGCGAGATCGGTTTCATTGCCTCTCACACGAATACCTGGGAACTTGACGCCGAGTTCGTAGAAGAGACCATCGCGCATCATCGGGATCATTTCCCCGAGAAACTTGTTCCCACCGCTGGCATCTTCCACCAAGGGAATCAAATCTGCGGCAACTTCCAGGGCAATGGGCGTGACCACCGGCAGCATCTGCTGAGCCTGGCCTTCTTGTTTTTTGGCTGCTTGAATTTGTTTTTGCCGAGTCTCTTCACCCATGGCCTGAATTTCGTTGGCCGGCATATCCTCACCGGCTCCTTCAGTGGTGGCTTTCGACCTCAGTAGCACATAGGCCAAACCACCAATGAGAACGGCCATGATAAAGAAGGGAATCGTCGGTAGACCTGGAATCAGCCCCACACCCAATAAGAGGCTTGCCGCAATGGCAAATGCCTTGGGCTGAGCCAAAACCTGGGTGGAGATGTCTTTACCCAGGTTGGAGTCTTCGTCTTCACTGGCTACGCGGGTAACGATAAGACCTGCAGTCATCGAGCCCAGCAGGGCAGGAATCTGAGAGACGAGACCGTCACCGATGGTGAGAATTCCGTAAACCTGAATGGCTTCGGCGGCGGTGAAGTCCATCATCGTCATACCAATGATGATGCCGGCCACGATGTTGATGATGGTAATCACCAAGCCAGCGATGGAGTCGCCTTTTACAAACTTCATGGCACCGTCCATGGAACCAAAGAGTTGGCTCTCACGGCTTAGCTCATTACGGCGTCGACGGGCTTCATCCAAATCGAATGCACCGGCACGCAGGTCGGCATCGATGGACATTTGCTTACCGGGCATGGCATCCAAGGTGAATCGAGCCGCAACCTCTGCAACCCGTTCAGAACCTTTCGCAATAACCAGAAACTGAACGATGGTGATGATTAGGAAAATAACTGCACCGACCACAAAGTTGCCGGCAACAACGAATTGCCCGAACGACTCGATGACTTCACCGGCGTCAGCATTGAGCAAGATGAGTCGGGTACTGGAAATGTTAAGAGCGAGTCGAAAGAGCGTGGTGATCAAAATAATCGTTGGATACGCAGCCAGCTTGAGTGCACTGGCAATGTAAATCGAGATGAGCATCATCACGACGTTGACCGTGATGTTCACCACCAGCAGCAAATCGAGCATGGGTGTGGGCAGTGGGATGATCATCATACCAATGATGCTCACCACGCCCGCAGCTAGGAATATGTCCGCGTAACGCCGACTGAGTTCTGCAAAGTCGCCCTTCAGGGCACCGTCGAGTACTTGCCTCATAGGGGGCGAATCTCCGAGTTGGGTGGTTTCTCTCTGGTCGAGCTTAGTAAAAAAATGGCCGATGTTCCAGAAATGACTCAGGAAATGGCCACTCTCGAGAAAATACGCCGCAATGTCGTATCGACTAGAGAATTGTGAGAGAATCTGGGTGGGTTTGTAGGAATACATGCCTGGGTTGGTGCGGGGCACGGCTTGATTGAGGTCGTGGTGGCGTGCTAGCTCTGAGAAAACGAACGCAAGAACGGGAAGTTGCGTTGTGACTGAACCAGATTCTCAAGGAATCCGCATGAAGATTCGCTATGCCGGCAGCACCCACGTGGGTATGAAGCGCACGCATAACGAAGATAATTTCTTTCTCTTAGGAGAAGAAAATCTTTACGTCGTGGCCGATGGAATGGGGGGCCACGCCTCGGGTGAGGTTGCGTCGAAAATCGCAGTCGAGACTCTGGCGAATTTTTTCATCGATACCTCTCGCGATAAGGAAGTGACTTGGCCTTATAAAGAGGACCGGTCACTGAATTATGATCAGAACCGATTGATCACGGGCATCAAGTTGGCCAATCGCCAAGTATTCGAAACATCCCAGAACGATGCGCGTTTGCGCGGTATGGGAACCACCTTGGTGGGCCTTTTGGTTGCGGAGAGTGGCGTTTATGTTGGCCATGTTGGTGATTCTCGAGCGTACCTCATTGAGAACGGTACCATTCAACAGGTTACCGAAGACCACTCGCTTTTAAACGACTACATGAAAGTTCATCAGCTCACTGAAGAAGAGATTGAGAACTTTCCGCACAAGAACGTCATCGTGCGGGCACTCGGCATGAAAGATGCCGTGGACGTGGATATTCACCGCGAAGAACCGAGACCGGGCAGTGCCTTTGTTATGTGCTCCGATGGGTTGAGCGGAATGATTGATGATGCGGAAATCTTGGAGATTTACAATCAAGCCAATGGCGATTTGGAAAAGGGTTGTCAGAGTTTGATTGCTCGTGCCAATGCCAATGGTGGCAACGACAACGTGACCGTGGTGATCGTTAGCTTCGAGGACTGATGTTCTTCAAACTCAGTCTTGATTCCTTATAAAGTCATTATATTTCAGATACTTAAGGTCTTTATGGGTGGCCGCGGGCTGCTCTGGTTTCGCGCGTTTTGGCTTGGCTGATTTGCTGGATGGATTGCCATTTGAAACCGATACGTGCAGAGTGGCCCTCGTTTGATGATGGGGGAGATGATGGTCTACCAAGTCCTTGTGGTCGAAGATGAACCAGATTTACAGATTATTTATCGCGATGTCTTAAGCCGTGAAGGTTTTGAAGTGCATTTGGCCGGTGACGGTGAGGCAGGACTTCAACGGGTAAAGAATGAGCACTTTGATTTGATGGTCGTGGATTTCTTGTTGCCCAAAATGGATGGCGTGGAGCTTCTAGAAGAGGTCGACAAGCTCGGTGGCCGACCCGTCATATTTGCCAGCGCGGTGATGCGCGATGAGGTCACCATCCAACATCTTAAGAACATGGGCGTGAGATGGTTTTTAGAAAAGCCGTTTCGGCTTAGTGCATTGCGAACGATTTTGGCTGAAGCCCGAGAGCTTTTGGATAAGCGCGCAGCCTAAGTTTCTTTATCTTCTGGATACACAACTTGCATCAGCGTGAGCCCACCGGGTGGGGCAGTGACCCCTGCATACTCACGGTCTTTTTTATCCAGCGCTTCTTGAATATTTTCCAGCTCAAATTTTCCAAGTCCGGTTTCGACGATGGTGCCCGCGAGGATACGGCACATGTGACGACAGAATGCATTCGCGTGAAATAGAATATCCACGTAGTAGCCCATAGGTGGCCTGGCTAATTTGTCGATTTTGATGCTGTAGATTTCTCGAATGGCGTGGTCCGCATCGCAGTGAGCGGAGCGAAAGGCATTGAAATCGTGCTGGCCCACGAGCATAGCGGCGGCTTTTTCTAGACGGTCCATGTCTACAGGGCTCAGAAGCCACCAGGCACGGCCACGATCCAGAGCCGTGGGTTGTGGCCCATGGTAAACCCGGTATCGGTAGTATTTCGACGATGAGTTGAACCGTGCGTTGAACTCCATCGGCACTTCTTGCGATTGATGAATCGAAATACCCTTAGGCAAAAAATTGTTGATGCCGCGGGCAAATTGCCAATCCAGAATTTTACTGCGAACCGTGAAATTGGCCACTTGGGCCAAAGCATGAACACCGGCGTCGGTACGCCCGGCGACTTGAAGGGTGGGCACATACCCAATCATCTTGGAAAGTGCTTCTTCAATAGATCCTTGAATGGTGGGCTGGCCCGGCTGGCGTTGCCAACCATTGTATCCGCTTCCGTCGTACTCAATGAGCAGACGGATATTGCGCTCTGGAATGTCAGATGAATCAGCCATGGCTGCGGGCCATAAACGACCGCTTAAAGAAAGTCCATCCCAAGGCCCATGCTCCAGCCGGAGGAGGACATATCGAGGCGGTTGGGTTGGCTGAATCCGTCACCTTGTGACCAATTCCATTCGAAAAAGAAGTAGCTGGCCGCAATGCCGTTTTTACGACCGCGCAATGCGGTGGTGGGTTCGAGAAAGCTTAAATCCAGCATAACGCCTACGCTGGCATTCATGCCTGGAGTTGCGCCCTTACCCTTGGTGGTTTCGGTGGTTCCATCATCATTGGTTAAGGTTCTTTCAGCGATGCTGCCCTCGGTGGTAGCCCACCAAAAGTGATAATCCAGACCAAATGTAGCGTAGGCATCTAAAGGAATATTCCATTCGCGATTGAGATAATCGATGCGGTAAGCCAGTTCGAGGCTAACCGGAACCACAAGCAGTTGGGTGCTGCTGTTGCCTTCAGTGGATGCTGCAATCAACGCTGTTTGTGCCTCGCGAGCTTGCTCGTCTTTGCCATCGGTTCCGTAGCATGGGGTATTGTTGCCTTGAGAATCTTTACAAATCCGGGTGTTGCCGGTGGTTTTCCACTGGCCAATGCTGCCACCAATGCCGAGAAGGCCAAATCCGTCCCAGATATAATGATGTGTGGCGAACGTCGTCATGACTGGCTGACCCTCACCGTACATCAAATTGTAGAAATCTTGTTTGGCTGCGTTTTTAGAAATCTTAGGCTGATAAGGCTTGAACTGAATCTCTATGTGCCAACTTGCAAGGTCTTTCTCCTTGTTCGTTGAAGCCATAGCAACGCCGCTGATACCCACGCTGCTCAAAACAAAAGCGATGAGAATGCCGATAGACGTTTTTTTCATGATTTAAGTCCTCCACGTCGACGGCGCCAAAGAATACCGAGGCCGGCTAACCACCATAAAGCGGGTGGGGCAGCGGTACAGTAACCATCTTTGAGGTCACCGGGATAACATTCGATAAAGTCGCATTCATCTTGAGATTGGGCGTCGGTAATTTCCGAAGCAGCACTTTCGTTGCCGGCCTCATCCACGGCAACCACGCAAAACTCATAGGCCACACCGTTGTCTGCCCGGTAGTTGAGTGTATCGGTGGTGTTGTCTTTG
>CAZZDT010000286.1:0-5550 GCA_964652435.1 uncultured Bdellovibrionales bacterium | reverse complement strand
CACTGTGTCAGAAGACCGTTAAATCATACGAAAAAGCCTTAGAACGGTAGACAATAGTCACCAATTCCTCATATGGACCCGCAACCCGGAAATTCCGGGTTCCAGCCCCTCGCCCTATGTCCGGTGCGATGCGCCTCGAAGAATCTGACGGACAAGGAATCTAAAAAGATGACAACCATTGCGAAAGACAAAGCAGTTTCAATTCACTACACGCTCACTCTCGACGGTGGCCAAGTCATTGACAGTTCAGAAGGTAAAGACCCGCTGGTTTATCTTCATGGGCACAACAATATTATTCCAGGTCTCGAAAAAGAACTCGTTGGCAAAAGCATTGGCGAAAAACTAAACGTCGTTGTTAAGCCAGAAGAAGGCTATGGCGTTCACCACCCTGGCCTCATTCAGCAGGTTCCTCGCGAAGCTTTCCAGGGCGTCGATGACCTGGAAGTTGGAATGATGTTTCAGGCACCTGGTGAAGGTGGCCAAATTCAGCTGATCCGCATCACAAATATTGAAGGCGATACCATCACCGTTGATGGAAATCATGAGCTAGCCGGCAAGACGCTCAATTTTGCTGTAGAAATCACGGCCATTCGCGACGCCTCGGCCGAGGAACTCAGCCAAGGTCACGCACAAGGCTTAAACTAAGACACAGGCAGAGCTGACTGAATACGAGAGTCAAGGGGCCATGGCCCCTTTGACATCTCCCCCCTTTCCATCCACTTTCCCTTTACTGATCTGCTTTCGAGGATTAGATTTTAAGGATACCCATCCGCGCGGTACCAAGGGGAAGAAGTATGACGTCCAAAAAAGACAAGCCCATCAAGGGCACAGATCCTTTATTTACCACACCCATCGACCGGCGCACCGCCATCAAATCCATGGCCGCTATGGCAGCTACTCCAGCCATCATTGGCTGCGGAGAAACCGAGCCAGCAGTGGTGGGCACCCCCGAAACCGCAATTGAACATGTGGTAGTGTTGATGCTCGAAAACCGCAGCTTCGACCACTACCTTGGTTCACTCTCATTATTAGAAGGCCGAACAGACATCGAAGGTCTCACTGCAGATATGTCCAACCCCGATCCCGAGGGCGGTGTGGTCAATGTGTACCACGAAGAAGGTCCCTGCTTTCGCGACCCACCCCATGGCTGGACCTCATCTCGCAATCAATTCAACAATGGTCTCAACGACGGCTTTTTAAGTCAGTTCTACCGTGGCCCGGGAGATACAGATTACAAAAAGGTCATGGGATATTTTATTCGGGAACAACTGCCCATCGCGTACGCCATGGCCGACCAATACGCCGTGGCCAACCATTGGTACTCGTCAGTCATGGGCCCCACCTGGCCCAACCGGTTCTTCTCCCATGCGGCGCAAAACGGCGGATACAAAAGCAACCAAATCGACGGCGATTACTCATTTGAGACGCTCTACCACCGGCTCTACGAGAAAGACATTTCGTTTGCCTGCTACTACAACAACATCAGCTTTATGATGCTGCTCCAAGACCTTCCCGGTCGCGGTCGAATGAACCCCTTTGAAGAGTTTCATGAAGATGCCATGTCTGGGAAGCTGCCGAGCTTTTCTGTGGTTGAGCCAATGTACGGCAAAAACTGTGACCACCCGCCTGTTCACCCCATGGCGGGACAGCTTTTGATTTCGTCGGTCATTGATAGCCTTGCCCAAAGTCCAATTTGGGACAAAACCATGCTGGTCATTACCTACGATGAACATGGTGGATACTTTGACCATGTACCGCCACCCAAAACTCAAGACGATAGAGCCGACGAAGGCTTTGACCAAATGGGTTTTCGAGTACCGACCCAATTCATCGGACCATACGTCAAAGAAAAATTCGCCAGCAATACAATTTATGACCATGCATCCATCTTGGCTTTTGCTGAACGTCTCTGGAACCTTGAGCCACTGAACACCCGCGATGCTACCGCCAACGACTTTTTCGATGTCTTGGATATGGACCGCATCGAAAGGCTCGACCCAAGGCCTCCACCCTCTCTGCCAGTGATTGTAGCCGATGAAGCTACCTTTGATGCAGAACCCTGCGGTACTTATACGGCTCTGAACGAAGGCATTACCGGTCAAAGCGAGCTCGAGCGCTTCATCGACACCATTCCATTTGCCAATAACTACGATCGCCGCGAACAAACTCAAGAACTCTACGATGCATTCTTGGATTCTACCCAGTCCAGAGGATTGTGGCGTAAACCTTAAATTTTATCTGGGAATAAAAAGCTCAGCTCTCCCGTTTAAAAGGGTATGCTGAACTTAATCGTTGCGTGGCTCTTTGTCATTGCTCCCTATCAGCCTCAGGATGGGGATATTATTTTTCATACCTGCCCTTCGTCTCAAAGCCAGGCCATTCAACTTGCCACCGAAAGTCCGTACTCCCATGTGGGTGTTATTCATATAAGAAACGGCAAGCCCTATGTGTACGAAGCTATCTCCCGGGTTAGCCTCACACCTCTTAAGCGCTGGATAAAACGCGGAGAAAACGAACATTTCATCGTTAAGCGTCTAGAAGAAGGCTTAACCCCAACCCAAAAAACAAAGCTTGCAAAAGAAGGCATGAAATATCGAGGTGCCGCCTACGACCTGCTCTTTGAGTGGTCCGACACCAAAATGTACTGCTCTGAGCTGGTATGGAAGATTTTTAAGAGCATCGGCCTTCAACTTTCTCCCACACGCCCTATGAAAGATTACCGATTCGACCACCCGGTGGTACAAAAGCTACTCCGCGAACGGTGGGGGAATAAAGTGAACTGGGACGAACCGATGGTTGCCCCTTCGGATCTGATAAACAGCAAACATCTCGTCACAGTCTACGAATCCACTCAGGGACTACCTTAAGCACGGCCTTCTGACGCCGATTGGCAATTCACACAAAACGGTGTTTCAGGCTTGGCCTTCAATCGGCGGTAGCCAATGTCCTCATCACAGCGGCGACAATAGCCGTAGTCATCCTCGGCGATATTGCGCAGTGCTTGCTGCGCTTGCTGAAGCCTGAGCTGATAAGCCGCTCGATTCGCCTTCGCCATGCTCTGCTGCTGAATGGCATCCATACGGGTTAACCGGCCAATGGCACGGTCGGGCTCAACTGCCTGAGTACTGTCTTTGCTTGATTCCAGAAGCTTTTTTAGATTCTTCTGGAGCGACACAAGATCCTGTTTTAACTCCTGAATCTGTGCTTCCGTTAATTCTTCCACAAAGCCTCCCAAGCCTGTCAGATGGGCACGGTATGAGATCTCTTATTAATGCTCAAGATCCCGCAAGGGGAGAATATAATGGATATGGTATTTTTAGTGGTTGGTCTTGTTGTTGGCTTTGGGGCGGCTTGGGTCATCCGCGGCCTGAAGGCATCTCAAGGCAATACCGATCCCCAAGCAATCACGAAACTTGAAAACGAACTTAAAGAACAACAAGGCCAGTACCAAGCCGCCAAACAGTCTGAGGTTCGTCTTGAAGAGCGGCTTCAAGCCAGCACCGAACAAATCGATAAACTGGAACAATCCGTACAAAGTGCCAATGAACAAAATGAGCAAAGCAGGCTCAATGCCGAGCACCTACGGGATGAACTCACGCGCTCCGGTGCTGAGAATGAACAGTTAAAAACTTCCTTGGCTCAACAGGAGGAAAACCTGGCGAAACTGCAGGAGCAGTTTCGCCAGGAATTTAAGGCTATGGCTTCTGAACTCTTGGAAGACAAAAGCCAAAAATTTACCGAGCTCAACAAGTCCAACATGGACCAAATACTCAAACCTCTCAAAGAGAACATCGAAACCTTTAAGGAAAAAGTCCAAGAGACCTACGAAAAAGAAACGCGGGAACGCCAATCTCTTAAAGACGAACTCACCCGTCTTCATGAGCTCAACCAACAGATGAGCCAAGAAGCGAACAACCTTACCTCTGCGCTCAAAGGACAAAGCCAAACCCAAGGTGCCTGGGGCGAGATGCAACTGGAGATGATTCTCGAAAAATCAGGCCTGCAAAAAGATCTTCACTACAGTGTACAGGAAAGCTTCCGCACCGAAGAAGGCAAGCAACTTCGTCCCGATGTCATTTTGAAAATGCCAGAGAATAAACAACTCGTTATCGACTCCAAAGTATCTCTCACCGATTACGAGAGATACTGTTCCGCTGATAACGAGGAAGATCGTGTTCAAGCAGAAAAAGCCCATCTCACCTCTTTGCGCAACCACATCAAAGAACTCGACAGCAAGCGCTACCAAGATCTCTACCAGCTCAACAGCGTTGATTTTGTATTGATGTTTGTTCCCATCGAGTCGGCATTCTCCTTAGCGGTTCAAAGTGAGCTTGCCATCAAAGGTGCCGGCCAAGCCATCTACCAAGAAGCCCTTGAGAAAAACGTTGTCATTGTGACCACGTCCACACTTCTAGCCACCTTAAGAACCGTTGAAAGCATTTGGCGCCAAGACAATCAAAACCGCCATGCCATGGAAATCGCCAAGAAAAGCGGCGACATGTACAACAAATTTGTTGGGTTTATGGAAGATATGGAAAAGGTGGGTAGGCAAATTGAGAACAGCCAAAATGCCTATACGGATGCTATGAAGAAACTGGGTACTGGTAAAGGCAATCTTGTGAATCGTGCCGAAGCCATTCGTAAACTTGGAGCTAAAGCCAGCAAGAGCCTCTCACCGGCCATCTTACAAATGGCTGGCATCGATGAAGACGCAGAAAAAAACCAAGCGGTATAAGAGAGCCCCATGTCAGATGATGCCTTTGAAAAACTCACGGAAGAAGTGATTGCCTTTCGCGATGCGAGAAACTGGAAACAGTTTCATACCCTGAACCATCTGGCCGCTGGCCTAAATATCGAAGCCGGCGAGCTTCAAGAGCTCTTCTTATGGAAAACCGATGAGGAGTCTCAAGCATACGTTCAGGGCCCCGAGGGAAAAGAGCGGCTCGGTGAAGAACTGGCGGACATTTTGATTTACCTCCTCTACATCGCAAAAGAGGCGGATATCCACTTGCCCACAGCGCTTGAGGACAAGCTCGTCAAAAACGCAAAGAAGTATCCGGTAGAGAAGAGTTACAATTCAGCGCGTAAATACGATGCTCTAGACTAAGATCGTCTAAGCTCAATCATGGGGGTAAGAAACCGCCTACCAACGCCCCTTATATCCCATCATGTCCTGCATAGCGCTCTCAGCTTCCTCTGCCATTTCCATATCTTCTCGGCGGATGTCCGCGCACTCCTCGCAAAGTTTAAGCTTTTTCCGGCCTACCTTCATCACAAAGACTTCGTCCATCTCATCGCCGCAATCCTGACACTTCATGAGCACACTCCTTATCTCTGATTCAGGTTAATCCCGATGGCCGACAAGCTCAATAAGGTGCTTGCACTTCCCCTCAGATTTCGCAACGCTAGGGGTATGGACGACATTCAGACCATTCAATGCCCCTGGTGCTGGGAAGAGCTGGAGCTCTACATCGACCCCGAGTCCGAGGGAGATATGGTCGAAGACTGTGCTGTATGTTGTCGCCCGTGGCAGGTTCACGTATATCGAGA
>CAZZDT010000285.1:0-5550 GCA_964652435.1 uncultured Bdellovibrionales bacterium | reverse complement strand
TGACAGTGCCGAAGCCCAGCGTGTATCGGAGAATATTCACCATCGCATGGAGTCGATGCGCTCTGCCTTAGAGAATAGCTTTACGGCGTCAGGGCGATTGACCGACATCACGCAGGCTCTTCGAACTCAGAGCCGTTTTGACCGAGCCCCGACAACAGGCGTCATGCTCAACGAAGTGATTCGAGAATCATTGGTCATTGCCGGTGGTAAGACAAAGCGACATGTGTTGGTGAAAGAATTGGGTGACTTGCCTTTGATCACATGCTTTAGAAGTCACGTCGGTCAGGTTCTGACAAACTTGTTTGCGAATGCCGCCGATGCTTTGGATGAATGCGTCGCACAGGAACGAGGTCAGGGAAGGATTTTTAAAGGCAGAATCCTGGTCAAGTCTTACCCTGAAGAGCGCGATGGCATTGCGGGAATTACCGTGAGTGTGAGTGACAATGGCAATGGTGTGGATGAGAGCCTTAGAGAGCAGGTCTTCGAGGCATTCTTCACGACCAAGCCGTCAGGAGTCGGCACAGGGTTAGGCCTGTCGGTGTGTGCAACGATTGTTCAGGACCATCAGGGAGCCATCTTTGTTGAGAACGATGAGGATTTAGGTGGCGCAAAGTTTGTGATGTGGCTGCCTCTCGCGAGTGTCAAAGATGAAAGTCAGCCGATGGATGACACAATAAGCAAATCATCGGGGCAATCGGTCGAATCGGAAAGCAGTGAAAGTTCTGTTCCACAGGACGAAAGGGAGTGAGCCATGTTTAATTGGGACGCGGCAGCAGAGCAATTGTCTCAAGACGATGAGTCGGAAGATATCGAACGTGACTTGATCATGATTGTTGATGACGAGGAAACCAATCGTGCGCTGCTTAAAGGGATTCTCGGTCAAGATTTCGATGTTATTACAGCCTCTGATGGCGAAGAGGCTCTGGACAAGAGTTCTAAGGATGGACTTTGTGCAATTGTTTGTGATCATCGTATGCCAGGAATGACGGGGGTTGAGTTTTTTACGGAATTAGAAAAAAGGGGGCACCCCGCGACTCGCATCATATTGACGGGCTACGCCGAGCTGCAGAGTATTATCAGTGCCATTAATCAAGCGGGTATCTTTCGTTATTTGACGAAGCCGGTAGAAACCGAAACCCTGCGCTCGACGGTTCGGGAAGCTGTAAACCAATTTAAGATCCGCCAAGAAAATGGAAGGTTGATTTCGTTGGTGAAGACTCTGGTTGAAGAAAAATCAGAGCTCCTAAAGGAAATGGAAGTTGAAGGAATTGATACGTCCAATATTGGAGAAAAATCTTCTGATGTTGAAATGGACGAACCCCGTAAGGTGAGCCTTGCTGTCATGTTTTGCGATATCTGCGGATTGGCAGAACTGACGGAGACTCTTTCTGCCACTCGCTTGATTGCCACCCTTCGAACAATCTTTTCTCGAATCCATGAGATTATTTACGAGCACGGTGGGATTGTTGATAAACACCTAGGTGATGGGCTGATGGCTGTATTTGGATTGAATGCAACCAAGCGTCCTTCCACAGTGGTCAAGGCCGTTGAGGCCATAGTTGAGTCTTTCCCGAGTATTCTTGAAGAAGTCGAAGGTGACGATTTCAAAGAGCTTAAGCTTTCTTTAGGAGCTGCCTCTGGTGAGGTTGTTTTGGGGATGCTTGGGACGGAGCGTCGTAGTGAGCTGGCGATTATTGGCCAGCCGGCCAATAGAGCGGCCCGGCTCCAGGAGTTACCTAAGTTGGCTTTAACCGAAGGCACGGGTCAGGATGTGTTCGGAGCATTTGAAAACGCTATGGGGCTTGTGGACGTCAACTTGGTTGAAGAGGGTGATAGCTGCAAAGTTGTAAACTTGGATGGGCTCCAAGTGCGAGATTTTGGAGAGATTACTGAACTTGCTCTCATCAAGGCATAGTCGTACTTTACGATTCGTTCTAATTTTAGAATTACTCTTGGTTGCCTTCACTCTTCCCTGTGGGGCAACTGAACCGGATAAATCTCTACCTGAAAATATTCAAACCCGATTTTCCGCCGAGTTAGAATGGCTGGAAACTGAAGATGCTTTGGAGCCGCAAGATGTTTGGGGACAAACCGGCTTTCATCGAAGCGAATTAACAAATCTTTTTTTTCGACAGAAGCAAAGCAGTGTGTGGTTTCGTTTTGAGACAGTGGATACATTTTCCGGTCATTGGTTTTTACATTCTTCGCAATTCGGCATTGATAGGCTTTCAGTATTTTTTCGCAAAGACGGTGAGGGTTGGAAGCCGCATGAAGCAGAAACATTTGCAGCGGTGAACTCTGCTCGCTTTGTTGACCTGCATCAAACCATTGAGTTGCCCACGGGTTGGAATCAAATGCTGGTAAAGCTAGATTCCCGCGCCGCTGCTTATTCGGACTTTAAGTTGATCGACTCCTCTGAATTGCTGGAGAAAGTTTTGAGTGAGCGTTCGTGGATGGGAGCCATTTATACGCTCTTGGTTGCTCTCTCTTTTCTCTTCGTTCTTGGCCGGATCTCTCTGAAGGTCAAAAAGATGCTCTGGCTTACCCTAGCATCGTTGCTATTGCTGGCTGTGGTGATGACCCTCGATGGACATTGGTACCGCGAACTTGGATTGTCTGGTTTTGTTTCAAGTGCGCGTGTGGTGTTTGTACTTTTGGTCCTGGTGATAGGATGTCATTTGCGATTTGTTTGTTCTCGCTATCTTCAGAATAGTATCCGAACCGGGCTTTTAGGAACCCGTTACGACTTTATCGCCTGGGTTGCTTTTCTTGGTATGGCTGTTTTTCTACCACTTTGGGCGGCAGGAGTGGCGCTGCTGGTGTTTATGGGGTTGGTTTGGATAGGTTTGCTTTATCTGGGTAGTCAGCAAAAAATAGTTGCTGCAGAACAACGGTTGACGAACTTGAGTAATCTCTTGCTTGTTGTTGTTTCCGGATTATTGGTTTTTCATTTTTTTGGTTCGCTGGCCTATTCACTGAATTTAGGCCGCAGTATCCGGGTTCTTGTAGTTTTGGTTCCCTTTGTATGGGCGTTAAGTCTTTCAAGGTCCTATCGTCAGATGACGGCTGAGCATGACCACGCGCATCGTGAATCCATGGGCTATCGAGCCCAGTTGCAAGAAGCATTTGAATCACGCCTACAGGTGTTTTCAAGTATTGCTCATAATTTAAATAACCCTCTGAACTATATTTTACTCGGAGTGGCCAAGGCCCGTGATGAGCTTGGTGATGTGCAAAGACAAGTGAACACTCTGTTTGAGCATGCAGACCAAAGTGAAGAGGCTACGCAAATTAAGCAACGATTCGATTCGGCTTTCGAGAAGTGCCGAACGCTTTTTGGCGATGCTTTATTTGGCGTTCAGCGAGCCGCAAGGGTCGTTGATGAGATGAGGGGATTAACCAATATTGATGGCGATAGCACTGAGTTGGTTCCCTTAGATGATATTTTGTCGAGTATGAGGTCGCGGGTGGAGGATGATTTGGGGACAAAGTTGATTGAACCGGTCACTCTTCAGAATAAAATAAACCAGTCAGCCAATTGTAGCGTGTATGGGAATCCATACCTTATCATCCATGCTTTGAAGAACGTTGTGAAGAACGGATACCTGTTTGCGCGACGTTCTTCCTCAGTACGGCCAACCTTGGTGTTAGAGGTTGATCACAATTGTGAGCCTGGCTTTGTTCGGTTTCTGGTCTCGAACAACGGTCCGGCAATTTCAAAAGAGCACGAACCCATCATTTTCCGCATGGGCTTCTCGTCTTACGGCCGACGAGGCACAGGTCTGAATGTTAGCCAAAGTATTTTACGTGAAAGTGGTGGCAAGGTTCTTCTCTCAGATCATGGGCGTGATTCGGGATGGGTGACATTTTCTATTCTTTTACCAATGCAGGAGTTTCAGCAAAGATCAATTGAGATGGACACGGCTCCTTCCGGCGAGCTTATTGAAGATTAGAACACCCAATAATGGAGCATTTTATTCGGAATCTTCGTTTTTAAGTGGCTAACTAAATATTTGGCTCCATTTGTATATGACGTTGTAGGTGTGTGTGCGTGATTACGGGCAAAAAAAGAACTCGTAATGACTTGCTTATTATTAGTAAACTAGAAGGAGTTATTGGCAGGGAGCCCAGTAAGTTAGGGAAACACGTTTGGGGTAGCACTTTAGCGTGACCTAGGAATATCGAGATAATGTTTAATTGGGATGCAGCAAATCAACAGTTAGGAAATGCGGTCGCTGAGAACGAGGCGCGCGAGTCCATTCTGGTTGTAGACGACGAAGAAGCCAATCGCAATTTACTTCGAGGCATCCTTTCACGAGATTACGATGTTATTTTGGCCCGCGATGGTCAGGATGCTCTTAAGCGAACCCTAGAGAACGAATCCATTTCGGCTATTGTTTGCGACCACCGGATGCCGGGAATGACCGGGGTGGAGTTCTTCTGTGAGTTACATAAGCAACAGCATTCGGCCACAAGAATCATTCTAACGGGTTACGCCGAACTCCAGAGTATCATCAACGCAATCAACAACGCAGGCGTTTACCGTTATTTGACCAAGCCGGTTGAAGCACAGTTATTGAGAAATACGGTTACAGAGGCGGTTGGTAATTTTCGTATGCGCGAAGATAACAAGCGTCTGGTCGGAATGGTGAAGGGCTTACTCGAAGATAAGGATGAGCTTTATCGTGTCCTTGAGAAATCGGGCAAAGATATTTCAGGACGCCGCAGTAACGACTCCTTGGACTTCGGTGAGGCTCGAAAGATTGAATTAGCGGTCATGTTTGTGGATATTCGTGGCTTTACCCAGTTCAGCGCGACCACACCTGCGAGTCGTGTGATTCGAACCTTACAAGCGATTTTCAAACGCATCCACACCATCATCTATGAGGCCGGTGGTATCGTAGATAAACATCTCGGTGACGGCCTGATGGCTGTTTTCGGTTTGAGCGGGAGCGGTGGTCGTCATGCGGGTGTGCAAGCTTGTCGGCGGATTGTTGAAGCGTTTCCGAGGCTATTAGAGGGTGTGAACGGAGCGGAATTTCGCGGTCTTAAAATCTCTGTGGGTTTGGCTTCAGGTGAGGTCATATTAGGGATGATTGGCACCAAGCACCGAAGCGAGTTGGCGATTATTGGAGAGCCAGCGAACCTAGCCAATCGATTACAGGAGTTCTCCAAGGTATCGCTGGTGAGTCAGCGCGGACGAGATGTTCTCGGAGATTTTCAGTCAGCTATGGGACTTGTAGAGCCGGATCTCATCGAAGGTATGCCTGGTTTTGAAATTGTTGAACTCGACGGCATGCAGGTGCGAGATTTCTCTGAAATTACCCGTCTGGGCATCATTTCCAAGTAGTTTAAATTCAAAAACCGGTTTGAATGACGTTTGCGGTGGTGGTCATTGCGATGATGACTTGCGCCCCAAAATAGAGAGGCGTGCCCCAGACTTTGTTGATGAAACCAGAGGCCACGAACCGCTCTCGAGCTACCGCAAGATCAGATAGCATAAATCCTATGGCGCCGATCGCCACCCAGGGTGCGTTATGCTGAATGGCG
>CAZZDT010000284.1:0-5571 GCA_964652435.1 uncultured Bdellovibrionales bacterium | reverse complement strand
CGAAAATCAGACAAGCTCATGGAGTCAACAGCAACGCGATCGAGAACTCCAATTTTCTTAAGCTTGTCAAAAGGATTCATTTGAGCATCACGAGATGTCCCGATGACCTCATATCCTTGGTCTAAGAGATGTCTCGCTAAATAAGCACCATCTTGACCCGATATTCCGCAAATCAAAGCCTTCATGGCTTCCTCCCCTACCGCTCAGTAGCGCTTTTTAAGATATAGGAATGCAATAGAAACACCAAACAAACCGCACTTGCATCGGACCTTGATCAAACCTAGGCTGCAGTTATGAATCAGCCAGCGAGTAAGCAAGTAAGCCAAGAAGACTGCAAACGACTTCTCCATAAGATCTACAGCATCCCGACCGAAAATCTGGATGCTGAACGGATTCAGTGGTGCATGGACCAAATTCCTCGATTTATTCCCAACTATCCAGACTCCCGCCAAGAGCGTGGCATTGTTATTTGTGCCGGCGGCCGTCAACGGCTTCTGCAATCCTACGCAATGATTGCCTATCTGCGCGAGAGACTAAACTGCACACTGCCCATTGAATTGGTCTATGTAACCGACGTTGAGATGCAGGCTCCCTGTGTCGAGCTCTTTGAGAATGACCTCGATGTCCGCTGTATCGATGCAAGAGAGCTTATCGAACGTTACCCATACACAGCACCCAAGTACCTCCGCGGCTATATGATCAAACCGTTTGCACTTCTCACGTCATCCTTTCGCGAAGCCATTCTCATTGACTGCGACAACATCCCGCTTCGCGATCCCAGTTTTCTATTCGATATGGATGGTTACAAAGAACACGGCATGGTTCTTTGGCGTGACTTTGATGGCTTACGCGACCCCACTGGCAAAGAGAAAATATTTGAGTTGCTTGGACCCGCGAAAACAAAGATTCCGAAACACGCCCATGAAACCGGGCAAATTGTCATCGACACCAAACGGCTCTGGAAATCACTGCACCTCAATTGGTTTCTTAACAACAACCACGAGATTTTTTACAATGTCGGCATCCACGGTGAAACTGACCTCTATCAGATCTGTATCAATCATGCCGGTGAGTCCTTTTTTGAGATGCCTCACGCCCCCAAGACCATAGGAACACATTCAAAATTTGCCGGGGGCATCCACGGGCATACTCTTGGCCAATGCGATTTAGATGGTGATGTTTTGTTTGCCCATCGCTGCTGCGACGACAGTTACGCCACCACTGTTGGCTCCTTACATGGTAATACCGAGTTTACGACACGAAGCGGAAAGCTAGCACTTCCCCTTCCCTGGGAGTGGGTCACCACCGCTGGTGAACTGCCTGGTATTCAGGTGGACGCAAACGATAAGTGGATTCTACTTCCAAAATCTGACCCGGTTGCAGTGCCCGACACAATGAAGGACTGCTACAAATTTGTGTGTGAGAAGCTCGAACATTTAGAGCAAAATGAAATGCATCGATTCCCTGCCGATGAATCGAAAAAGCTCACGCCCAACATTCCAGCAAACCTTCAAGAACACGGCAAACGTCTTGGGGAACTAAAAAACAGAGGTTTCAACTTTAAAAACATCGTCGACATCGGTGCATGCCAGGGTGTGTGGTCTCAAATGGTCCATGCTGTTTTTCCTGAGGCGGACATATTGATGGTGGAAGCCAATGAAAACAACCGCGCTAAGCTTCAGGCCAGTGGACATGACTTCGAAATCACACTCCTAGGAGATGAGAACAAAGATGGCGTTACCTTCTACCTCGGAGACATTGCGTCCACCGAGGGATGCAGTATGTACCGCGAGCAAACCAGCTACTTTTTTGAGGAAATCACATTGCCTCTTAAGAAACTGGACACTCTGCTCGAAGAGCGGGGATTGCATGACAAAACCCTAGACCTCATCAAGATAGATGTTCAAGGTGCAGAAATAGATGTGCTCAAAGGCGCAACCCAAACCCTAGCCAAGGGTCCGTTTGTATTGCTGGAAACCCAAGTGCTTGAATACAACAAAGGTGCTCCTATGCTCGCAGATGTCATCGCTTATATGGCGTCCATAGGGTACCAACCCTGCGATATGTTCGAGATGCACTATCTACCCAATACGCAAATGCTTAATCAGGTAGACGTTCTTTTTGCTCCTCAAGGGCATCCCGTGTTCGAACTGCCAGCGCATGCTGAAAGTGCCATTGCACCACCTGAACAAACCGCTGTTCTAGCCAAGCTCATCAAAACCCTCACGAGCACAACAGATGCAGAGTGTGATGTCCTAATTATTGATTCGCCGGGGCATGTGGTCTTGGGACAATACCTTGAGCATGGTTTCAAGTCGCAGTCATTGAAGGTTCAACGCATTTCACTTGGTAACCCAATGCCCAAATGCTCTGCTGTTTACCTCATGCCGGGAGCAGATACAGAGTCTGTCCTGCAAGAGATCGCACAAAAACAAATACTAAGTGTCACTGGATTTTCCACCTTAATCGAGGCAGGTCGCGCTGGGCTCGGCTTAGAGCTCAATGACAATGATGAAATCCAAGTTGTCGCTCATGCCGGCAGACTCTCCAAAGAAGGTCACACCCTTCCAGACGCACTGGCAGCCATCGCCCGGGTCGTATAAACGGCAGCTGCAGCTGGATACAAAAGACCGTTCGTTCAACAAACGATCTAAGCTGGCCTTCGATTGAGCTTGCCGGTCTCAAGACTTGATGAACACTGTCAATGCACCTTGAGCACTCCCATATCGGGTGCTAAGGGGTCTCTATGGCAGTATTAAATTTCTTAGAAAAATTACGTCCTTATAAATCAGTCGTTCGTCGTACCCGGCCAAAAACTGACTTACCTGAAGAACTCCTCTACGCCGACTGGCTCGGCGGTGAAGGCAAGCGTAAGCTCATCGACCTCCAAGGCAATGAGCATGTGCTTACGGACAAAGTGCTTCAAAGTAACTACAAAATGGCTACCGGCTCTTACGCCAAAAAGCTCATCAAAGAGCATTGGGCTGACGCAAACCCCAACGCGCCCAAAAAGTAGTCCAGGCTCAAGCCCAGGTATCTTCTTATGGACAAAGACTTTGTATCATCTCAATTCCAGCCCGCACTTGAGAAACGGGCAAATCTCCTTGAGAAACTCCATGCAGAAGAGACCACATGCTACAGGCTCTTTCACGGAACCAACGAGGGCTCTCCCGGCCTAACCATAGATCGTTATGGCAATTGCCTTCTCGTCCAAACTTGGCGTGAACCCATTGAGAGCGAGCGTCTCCAAGACCTCCAAGTAGCTGTTCAAGAGCAACTAGAGTTAGACTTGGTTCCGGTATGGAACCATCGAGCCAAACGCGGCAGTGCGGATCATACCGTTCATCCGGTGGAGTTCGAAACGCCTCCCACTGGAAAAGAACTTGGGCTCACTTACGATACTCGACCCAGGCACCGTGGGATGGACCCCCTGCTCTTCTTAGACTTTCGAGCGGGACGGCGCCACATCCAGACCATGGCCAAAGACCTGAGTGTGTTGAATCTGTTTTCGTATACCTGCGGCATAGGTATGGCAGCGGCAGCAGCTGGAGCGAAGCAGGTCATCAACGTGGACTTTGCTCAATCCTCATTGGAAGTGGGTCGTGGCAACTTTGAACTCAACGGCTTGGGAAATCAGTACGAAGCCATCCACGAGGATGCAATTCCCATCATGCTCCAATATTCGGGATTGGGAGTTCGCGGCCGACGTCAAAAACGCAAGTATACCAAAGTAGAAGCAAAACAATTCGATTTGGTGATTCTTGACCCGCCTCGATATGCTAAAAGTCATTTTGGGATTGTAGATACTGTTGGCGATTACCAGAGTTTATTTAAACCGGCTCTCTTATCAACCAAGCCTGGCGGACGAATGCTTGTGACCAACAATGTTGCGTCCGTTGAAAAATCCAATTTTGAAACAATGCTTCTCAAGTGCGCTACCAAAGCTGGGCGGCCTATCGAATCCCTTGAATTTATTGATGTCGAGGAAGACTTCCCAAGCCCAGATGGGCAATGGCCTCTCAAGATGGCATGGATAAATCTTGCGGCTTAGCAGCCTCGGGCTTCCAATTCTTTAGACCACCCTGCACTGGCTCACTTTGGATCTTATGGTTGAAGCTATGGCAGGTAATGCCGTGGCGATGAAGACTCATAGAAAGCATCGTACGGATATCATGCGTTAAGGCCCAGCCGTCCGCGGGTGTATCCGCCCAACCAGCAACCCAGCAGCGAATCCCGTCCTTACCCATTTCCATAACCCAAAACGACGGGTCTTCGTAGTTCACAAATGCCGGCGAAGCTGCCGCAGCCTCCATGGCAAGCTCTTTTACCTGGTCTAAATCCGCTTCGTACGACACCCAAAATTCAACGTAAGCCCACTGGTAAGTATCAATCAGAGAATAGTTAATGAAGTCTTTGCTAAGAAGCTGACTGTTGGGAATCACATACCGGCGCCAATCCCAAATCTGAATGATTGAATACGTCAGCGAAATATCTTCGACCTTGCCCCACTTGTCATCGATCAGAACCGTATCGCCGATGCGAAGCGGCTGGGTAAACGCCAGAACCACCCCAGCAATCACATTTTCAATAAATGGCCGCGCGGCTATACCCACCATCACCGTGACGGTACCCAAGAGAAAAGAAATCAGCGCAGCTGGAATTTTATCCAGCAGAGGCATCACAACAAGCGTGCCCCAAACAAGAGCCAAAATAGGAAAAAGAATACGGCGAAGGCCCCGAAAGCGTGTATGGATACTTTCCACACCTTGCTCTCGAAATTGGTCACCATCGTCATCCAAAGGAGAATCGGTCTCAATGGTGGAAACCGTTTTCAGACGTTCAAGACGCCTCTGAAGTTTTTTCTCCATCTTCTTTAAGCGCAAGCCAACCACGGAAAACACCAAGCCCATGGCGAAAGTCACACCCAGCCCCCAAGCGAGCCAGCCCCCTGTGGGAAGGGTATTGGAGAAAAAATCCGTCATCGTTCGCGCCTAAGCTCTGGGTTCAAGATTCGTCAAGCAGATTGAGACATTTCAAAGATCATCATCTCATTTCATGTACTTAACGCCGTTTCATGGAACCGGCTGAGGCCACGTCTATGTTTGGATAATGTTTGTCTCCAACCAGAGACAAAACTCAAAGCGGCCAATGAGTAGATGTTTGTTTTTACAGTGCTTTTTCAATAGCCTGCCTTGGTACAGACCTTGCTGACTAGAATCTGTAGGCGAGTCCACGGCTCATACTCAATGTAGAATGCACACCAGGAGAATAATTCACATGACGATTCGGCCCATCCACTTTTCAGCTTTATGTTTCGTGGCTTTTTTAGCCTTGGTTGGCTGCACTGCCGACTCCAATGACACCGTAACCTGCACAGAGGGAGACCAAACATATTCGCCTGGTGATACATGGACCTGTTCAGATGGATGCAACGAGTGCTTTTGCGGGGCAAACGGCGATGTAGGCTCTACCTACCTCGAATGCGGCAATACTTGCAGCGATGAGGACTGCGGCCCTGCCCCAGGTATGCCCAACTACCTTTGCGAAGACGGCGAGACCACGGCGGGACCC
>CAZZDT010000283.1:0-5589 GCA_964652435.1 uncultured Bdellovibrionales bacterium | reverse complement strand
GAAGCCGCTCAAGAAGGCGAAGCTGCTCCAGAAGGCGAAGCTGCTCCAGAAGGCGAAGCTGCTCCAGAAGGTGAAGCCGCTCCAGAAGGTGAAGCCGCTCCAGAAGGTGAAGCTGATTCCCAAGACGATCAAAACGAACAAAGTGAAAATGACTCTGAAGATGCAGGTCAAGATGGCCAGGAAACCTAAAATTGCAGCAAGTTTGCTGCAGAGCGTCAGTGTTTTATGAGATCGTCAGCTAGAATTGTTCCAGAATATCAAAAAAAACTGCTTCCAACCGTTGACCTTGCGAGTCAGCTGAGGGCAAACTTGCGCCTCATCAAACAGTGCCTGGCGTCGCAGCCCAAACGAAACGAGCGTACTGGGGGATATCATGAAAAGGGGTAATAAATTGCTTGCAACAAAGGTAAAGCTCGCGTTTATATTCACCCTGCTTTTTGTGAGCTTGGGGTTTTCAACATTGGCATCGGCACAAGGCCGAAAAGTCATTAGGTTGGAAGCCATAAAGGTTGAGGGGCGGATTCAAAAGCCACAGGCTTTTTATATTCTTCCTCGGCAGAACTTAAACTTCGAAGGTTTGAAATTGAAAAAAAGCTTTATACCAAAAATCATAAAGTCTATCGATAACAAGCCATTTTAACTTAATTTACGGGACGCGGCTCCCTTAGTCGCGGAAACCTTCCAAGAGAGGAATTTCATTATGCTGGCAGGTGCAGCTAAATTTTTCGTCGACGGTGGCGCATTTATGTGGCCTATCGCGATCGTGTCTGTTTTCGGTGTTGCGATTATGGTCGAACGAGTTATCTTCTTGTTCTTCAAGTACAACATCAACGCTAATCAGTTCATGGCTCAGATTCAGAAGTTAGTTATGGCTAACAACATCGATCGTGCCATCAAGCTTTGTAATGCTGCTCCATCAGCTGCATTGCCAAAAGTTATCAAGGCTGGTCTCACTCGTGCAAACAAGGGTGAAATCGAAATTGCTAACGCTATCGAAGAAGCTTCTTTGGAAGTTATCCCGAACATCACCAAGCGTACACCAACGCTTCAGGCCGTTTCTAACGTTGCTACGATGCTCGGACTTCTCGGTACAATTATGGGTCTGATTGAAGCATTCGACGCTGTTGCAAAAGCTCCACCAGATCAAAAGACAACTATGTTGACCGCTGCGATTGCGATTGCGATGAACACCACTGCGTTTGGTCTTATCGTTGCGATTCCAACCATTGCGGCATACGTCTTCTTGAACAACACTGTTAAGAAGATCATTGATGAAATTGACCAGTACTCGGTCAAGCTTCAGAACCTACTTGTATCTCGTGGTAAGGGTGCTCAGAGCCCTCTAGACCGCTAATCCAAGTAGTACGTAGATAAAAAATCAGTCTAATAACTGTTTAAAATTTGGGTGCCTCGAAAGAGGCACCCATTAACGCTCGAGAGGTTTACAGATGGCAGCACGCAAGCCCTCTGAAAGACGGAATTTCGATGAAGCCAATATGGATCCCGATTTGGGACCAATGATGGGCTTGATCACTATCTTGATTCCATGTCTCCTGGTTTCGATGGTTTTTGTCGAGATCGCTGTTATCAATGTTGCAGCGCCTGCAATTGGCAACTCTCCTCAGCAAGAGGAAGAGAAGAAAGACAAGCCAGACAAGCCGCCATTGAACCTAACTGTTACGATTACGGATAAAGGTTACATTGTTGCCGGTGCTAACGGCGTACTACCTGGCGTAACACCTCCTGCAGAAGGCGAAGAGGCTTCTGGTCCTACTATTCCATTGAAGGAAGAAAAGATTGGATGTGGACGTTACGTAGGTACATGGCCACCACCACGCGCAGTGAACCGCTCACGTGAAAAATGTACGACGAACAGCGATGTACGTATGTACAAAGTATACGATACGGCCAAGCTGAGCACTTTACTGGTAGGCATCAAGGATGCTTTCCCGGAAGAGAAGAAAGTCATCATCGCAGCCGAGCCTGATGTTGAGTTTGAATCTATCACCGACGTGATGGACGTAAGCCGCGACATCAAAGCTGAAGGCGAAGAGCGACGTGAGCTGTTTCCAGAAGTGGTTCTCAGCCCAGGACTCGGTTGAGCCAAGTTAAGCAATTTTTGCTAAGAGGATAAGAATCGATGAGTGAAGCACAAGAGCAGATTCCAGAGGGAATTAACGACCTGCCAGATCCGGCGGCCTTTGTTCAACCTGATGATTATGAGCCACCACGTCGTCGCAAGAAGCGTAAAGAAGACGACGATATGTCGCCGAACATCAACTCTTTGATGGATATTATGACCATTCTTTTGGTCTTCCTTCTTAAGAGTTATTCAGCGGATCCGGTACAGCTCAAGCAGGCACCAGACTTAAAGCCTCCGTTTTCTTCTTCTCAGTTGAAGCCTGATCAGTCTGCAACCATTACTGTAACCCTCAACAACATTCTTGTTGATGACGCGAACGTTTTGAGCATCGCCCAGGGTAAGGTTGATGAGTCACAAGCAAGTGACAATGGTTATAGAATTGACCGCCTTTTTGAGAAGCTTCAAGAAGCGGTTGAGCACCAAAAGCAGGTTGCCAGTTTCAACCAATCTGCGCAATTCTCCGGAATTGTTACAATTATTTCGGACCGTAACGTCCCATTCAAATTACTAAGCCAAGTCATGTACACGGCAGGACAAGCTGAATTCAACAAATTCAAGTTCCTGGTCGTTAAGGGCGGCGCTTGATCATAATACTTCTAGCATCAAGCTCTGGGTTGGGCTACAACTCTATTTTTAGAGATTAGCCCTTCAGCAGGGGGGGAAATTGATGTCCAATAATACGCAGACCGGCAATCAGAAGGTCCTGAGAGCATGTGTCGTACAGCGTGGTCGAGTCATTGAAGAAAAACGACTCGAACAACGCGAAACACTCTCTTTGGGACAAGCTGCCCGAAACACTTTTTCAATCAGTGACAACGCACTACCGGCAAGTCATACCCTTTTTTCTGCTAAGGCTGGCTATTATGAGCTGACCCTTGCTGAGGGAATGAAGGGTCAGATTTCGATCGACGGTACAGCGAATCCTGTCGATATGCAGACTTTGAAAGCACAAGGTCTCCTGAAGAAAAAGGGTTCTCAATACACGCTACCGCTGAATGACAAGCATCGCGGAAAGATTGTTATCGGTGATATCACTGTCATCTTTCAGTTTGTCATTCCACCACCAACCCCTCCAGCACCGAGGCTTCCGCCTGCGGCAAAAGGTACCATTGCTCAGCAAATGGATTGGGCCTTTGCTGGAATCATGGTGGCCTCGTTTATCTTGCATGGTGCGCTGACGCTTTACGCAGTGAATGCGCCCCAGCCTGAACCTGTTAGCTTGATGGAAACGGAAAGTCGTTTCGCCGAGTTGATTGTTCCGGACAAGCCAAAAGATAAGCCAAAGAAGAAGCCAAAGAAAAAAGACGATAAAAAAGGTCCTAAGGACGCCAAGAATAAACAAAAAACCGCCAAGGCTGAAGAAGAGAAGCCTAAGGAGCGTAAAGAGCGAGAGCCACCTGCAACGAAGCAGGAAGCAAAAGCTCAGGCTCAACGTAAGGCAAAAGCGCGTGAAGCACTTGCCGGCAAGGGTATCCTAGCCGTTCTTGGTTCTAAGACAGGATCAGGTAGTGCTGTGGCTAACGTTCTCGCTGAAGGTGGCGTAGGCGGCGACTTGGATTCGGCTTTTGAAGGTGTCGCAGGTGTTGGCGTAGCTACCGCGGGTGGTGAGCGAACCAAGCGCGGCGGTGGAACCGGTGAAGCAGCCAGTATCGGTGGCTTGGCTACCAAAGGTGGCGGTAAAGTCGGTGCTGGTACGAAGAAGAAGCGTCGAGTTGCGAGTGCGAAGTTCTCTGGCGTTGAAGCTGACGGCTCCTTGGACCCAAGCAAGATCACCAAGGTGGTTAAGCGTGGTCAAAAGGCGATTCAAGCTTGTTACGAGAAGCAGCTTAAACGAGATGACGGCTTGGCCGGTAAGGTCGAGATTGAAGTTGTTATCAGTGAAAAGGGTAAAGTTTCTGAAGTTGTGGTCACCGATGATTCGGTTGGCTCACGGGAACTTGTTAGCTGTATCAAGAGCCGAGTTAAACGTTGGAGATTCCCTGCACCGGATGACGGTGAGGTTTCTTTCGTGACATCGTTTATCTTTGCATCTCAGGGTTAATTCATTACCGAGCGGAGGGGTTTCGGGGTGAAATCTTATCGTGTGAATTCGTTACGAGAGCTGGTTAGCTCATCTGATTTTCTAACCTGGCATGGAAAGCATTCCGAGATGTCGCTGGCTCTGCGTGAGTTGGAAGACAAACGCGAGGCACTGGAGTTCGATTTAAACATCGCGAAGTATCGCGCGGACAGTTTCCAGAACTTTGCGGACGAGACGCTTTTTAAAGCAGGTGACTTGGAAGATCAGTCGGCTCGCTCAGAAGCACAGTACGCTGAAATTGAAAACGATTCGTTTCAGCTTCTAAGCGATTTTGAGGATAAGAGTCGGGACGAAGAGCAGGCTCGTATTGAGCTTCATGGTATCGAAAAAGTCATTCTTGATTATAAAGAGCGACGCGATGACCGTGCCAGCCAGTCTGGTGAAAACGATTCAAAGGTCAAAGAGCTTGCCGACGAGATTAACTCGTTGGAAAAGCAGGCTGCTGTTGCCCGTGGTAAATTCGAAGAGCAATCGAAGCTTCGTGAAGCACTTTGGGAGCGCGTAGAAGATACCTGGGGAAATGCATTCCGAGCGAATATGGCTCGTTCTGAGTTTTCCTACCAAGGTCGTCGCATTCACTCTAAGGCTGAGAGCTATTTTGCGAAAGCTGATGAGGTTCGCAAAGAAGTCGCTGAATTAAGTGACGATATCGCGAAGACGGATGAACGACTCGCCAGTGCTAGGGCGGATCGGGCTCGCCATCTCGACGATGCGAAGAAAAACTTTGATTGCACGGTTGTAGATGAGTTTTTATTTTGGCCAAACTCTGATGACGTGCACGCGGCACTCTGCGTTCCACTCATCGACGAGCAGAGTCACTTCAACATCCAAATCAAGGCGTTGAAGGTTTATCAGATCGAACGGGATAAAGGTTTGGATTTTATCGAGCCGGTTCCAGATGAAGAATTAAACGATGAGGATCCGCGGTTGAACTCCTTCTTTACTGAAGGACGAGCCGCTTAATAGTTTTAACGAACGCATGATGCTAGGGCGCTTTAAAGCAGCGTAATAAACAAATATTGCATCGGGGGTTTTTGAGAAATGGAAACGCAAGCAAAACGGGCAATTCTGGCAGAGTCGCCGCTTTTCGATAACTTGTTGACCACTGAGCTAACCATGCTCGCCGATTTATTTACCTTCAAGACTTACTCTGCAGGTGAGGTTGTTTTCGACGAGGGTAATGTTGGTGATTCTATGTACGTTATCGCTGAAGGCAGTGTTGAGGTTCTTCGTAAGAACCCAGCGGGTGATCTCCAGCCAATCGCGGTACTTCAAGCACCACAGTTTTTTGGTGAAATGTCTTTGATCGATAAAGAGTACCGAAGTGCAACGGTTCGGGCGAATGAAGGTGCGAAGCTTCTTCAAT
>CAZZDT010000282.1:0-5598 GCA_964652435.1 uncultured Bdellovibrionales bacterium | reverse complement strand
GATCCGCTTTAAACCAATCACCATCTCCAACATGAGTGCCCCAATTTAAAGCATCATTAGGACCATTTTCAACACCCTTCTCCCATGTGCCCGATGCAGTTCCTCCAACTTCAATAACTCCAGTTGTATGAATGTTCTCAGGCTGATCATCCAACAAAGGCACTACCGTAAAAGCAATGCTTCCCGCCAAGTATGCTGACGATTCAATAAAGAAAACTTTTGGTTCTGGCGCCGTACTAAGATACTCAAATCTATCTAATGGTGGATTAAAAACATAACTGGATTCTTGATCATCAGAATATCCACCACCTGGCTTACCCCATTGTCTATCGTATTTCCATTTCCACAGCTCACCCACGGGCTTACCAAGATCATCAAAAACTTTAATCAAAGGTGACTGTTGAGAAAAGGTGTTCACTCCGTCTCCTTTCATATCAATCCTATAAGATTCTCCAGGAATCATTTCAACCTTGTACCAATCACGGTCCCCGCCATATTCAATAGCAGAAACAGTTTCAACATTATACGAAAGATCTGCAGCTGTATCTCTTGTTTGGCCAATTTGATCAGTTGATGTCAGGTCGGACATTTCTATCATTGAAAGCTTATACTCACCCTTTGCCCCCCAATGAGTGCCAACTTCAAGGAAGTAAGGGGCTGTATATCTAGGTGTCCAATCAATCGTCGGAGAAGAACTTACATCATGATACTCCTGTGTGATTATTTCAGTTGGCAAAGGGCATATTGCAAAAGAGTACCTAGCAGTCTTATAAATAAATGCAGCTTCATTTGCAAGAACATCACCTTTTAAAATACCTTTTAACTGAGTTGAATTACTATCGGCCTCTTCAGATAGCGTAAACTCACTACCGTTGGAAAATATTATCACTGTATCCTTTTTAATTTTACTTAAAAGTGGCTTAATATTTATAGACTCATCACCATTTGAAGCCGCTTGTGTTGCAATAATATTACTAAAATAAGCAGTTTCATTATCAGCAATATTGCCACTTAACACCCCAGTAACCGTGGTTTCTGCTACAAGACTCTCAGCAGAAAGAGTAAATGTCGCTCCACTAGAAAATGATAGAACCACACCAGCTCTTAAATAATCCTTTAAAGGGTCTACCGTTATAGATGTTGCCCCATTTGTTGCTGCACCATTAGCAACAATATTTCCTTTAGGCTCATTAGTTTCAGCAGAGACTTCAAAATAATATTTACCTGTTGTTGGCGCAGTAAAAAGCATTTCAGCATCTTTCCCTTTCACGCCGTTATGCGATTTGCTAACCCCTGCATTGTTCATTCCATTTTTAATGAAATTTCCATCGGAATCGTAAAGTGCGAATTTAGGATCCGGCATTGCCCCAAAAAGATTACTTGGTCTACCTACAACATAAGCTTGATAAACAAAGCCTTCAGTTAGATCTACAGATATCCAATCTTTATCTCCCTTAGAAATCAACCCTCCCATCATAGCAACACTACCATGTCCTGGATCTCCAAAAAGTCCGATATCATGAGCATTATTAATACCCTGACCTATATCAGCCGTTTCTGGATTTTTAGAAAAAGGATTTTCAACTGTATCTAATCTTTCTAAATTTTTCTGGATCCAACGATTGCCATTTTCAACAGAACCCTTGAGCTTAAGCCATGCTCCGTAAGGTGCAGAATCTAACTTGAATTGATAACGTTTGCCCGCAACTAAATCCACTTTGATCCAATCATTGTCTCCATTAGCATCTAAATTTCCAGTGGTTATACTACCGGGTGACAATGTTCCATTGGTAAGCCGGCCGGCAGCATAATCATCCGCATAAAATGTAGAATGTATAAAATATTTTTTTTGTTCACCCGCATAGTCGTAGGTGGTTAATGCTTTGATGTAATAATAACCATCAGCTGGCACAGTAAGATTATCAAAAGAAAAACCACGACCTTCGTCATAACCTAGTGAATCATCAACAAGCCTACCCTGATCATTATAAAGTGTGATTGTTGAATAGTCAGTTCCAGATGCTTTTGTTGAATTATCATGAATAGCAAACGAGTATGAATTCCTATTTAGTAAATCTATCCCAAAAAAATCTTCATCATTTGAAGCATAAAAATCACCGTAAACTCTTCGCCCTGCCTGAAAATATGTCGCATCAGAAAAATCATAAGATTCAGGAATATAATCAGGCCAACCACTCCCATCACGACCTACTAAACCACTCCCATCATCCTTATAGGATATACTACCTCCGTGATCATCAAACAATTCGGTGGCTTCCAAATTAAAGGTTCCAGTAGCTGCATTTACGTTATCAGGATCTATGTTTTCATTACTAAATATTTCAACATAGTGATCACCTGTATAAGATGCTACAAAGACAATGGTCGATTGAGTTTCAGGTGTTCCGTCTCCCTTGTAGGCCCCTTTATCTTCAACAATCTTAGTATTATCAACATTGTCAGCTACCACTTCACCGTCGTCATCTAACTTTTCTCCATTTGAACTTCTAAGCCTTATTGAAGGCTTTACTAATGAAATGCTATTAATTGTAAATCTATATATTTTCCCTTTTTCCAAAGAGTATTTGTACCAATCGTAGTCTCCATCTATTTCAATGCTTCCAGTAATCTTGTCTGATATAGACAAGGCAGAAGAATCATTGGTACCAGAAGGCACATCCGCGCCCGGAAGGGATCCATAAGGTTCTGGTGTATTTTCGTTTACAAGCCAGTGGCCATATTTACCGACTTCCCCAACTATGCCAGTAACAATATATTGCCCCTTTCCTAATGTCGGTTCCGGGTGCGGCCACAGATTTGGAGCATCAGAATTTATTTTCAAATAATAAACACCTGCTTCAGATGGATTAGATGGCTTAAATTTGACTACACCATTTAAGCCTTGCCCTCCATCATCATCACCACTTCTATCCCAGTCCTTAAACAATATAATTCTAGGATCGGGAACGCTCCCACCCACTTCAAATTGATACCACTTACCAAAATCTAAATTAACCTTGATCCAATCCTCATCACCGTCCTTGTCTAATTCACCTTTAAAACTTTTGATACTTGTATTTGATACAATTTCAAAATCAACACTTTCAGCATTAACTTGACCAGCGGCAACAGTTTGATCTTCCCAAGCATCTCTTAAACTAACTGGTTTGACTAGATCACCAGAACTCTCAACATCAAAAAGAGCATTAAGATCCCCTCCAAAAGTGTCAGCTGCAACTTTTTCAGCAATAATTTGAAATGTTCCTATTCCAAAATCCGTACCTCCTGCATCACCAATACATTCTAAAAGATAATAGCCTGTGCTTGCTGGAGTAATAAAAATCTCAGCATCATCTCCCATATAGTCCCCGTCATCATTTCCAGCAATCCACTTACCAAAAATGCCACCGCTCTTCTTCTTATTCATCCTATTGCTTGTTATTTTGAAATCTCGACCTCCGATTTCAACAAGCTTTTTGGCAGAAGCACCAAAAAACATACCGCTAGATTCATTATTAATTGCAGAAGCAACCTCAGCGGTTGTCGAAGTATCATTTGATGCAACACGAATATAAAGTCGGCTTTGCCACGCATCTTTTATAAACTCAGCAGTTGGAGTTGCTCCACTTGCAAGAGTATTCTCAATTTGAAATGTTAAGTTATTATCTCCAAAAATTTCGCTTTTAGTTCCGTTACCGGTAGCAGTTCCGTTACTACTTACACTGAAATTGATTTCGTGATCTCCAATTGTGATGCGATATTCGGATGCAACTGCTTCGGCCCCAGTTTTTGTTTTTTCATATTTACCCCATAAATCATCTAAGCTTCCAGGAACTAAAACAGTTCCTGGTGGGGCAATTTCAATTTGAGCTATTGAAGTATCATTCTCAGTTTCTCCATCATTGGAAGTATAGACCCAGGAACTTGTGAAACTATTTATTGTCACAACACCTTTTTCAGGTTGCTTAAAAACAGAATAGGACTTTGTTTCGTTCAGTGGTCCCATTAAATTCATCCTTGGATCAACCAGACTAATTCCTTGCATCCTAAAGCGATAGCGATTACCAGATTCAAGCTTGAAAACTTTTTGTACCGCAGCATTATTTTTCTCCGATCCGTCAAGTTTAGTAAAGTAAGGTCCAGACTCAAAAATCTCTTCCATTAGAACCAAACTTCCAGAACCTGGAACAACATGATGGCTAATTCCATTTACAACAGTTTCAGCTGGATTTTTAGAACCATGAATTGAAAAACTAACATTCCTTTGAGTCCCATCTTTGGAGGCAACAGTAAACGAATCGGATACTGAACTGCCAACTGCCAAATTGTGATGACTACTATTTGAAATGTAAGTCCAATCTCCATCTGTACTTATAGAGAATTTACCATGTGTACCCTGAACGCTTGTTTGAGCAACGAAACTTGATTGCCGCGCATCTCTATCAGTTACCCTTAATTCCCCACTGACCTGTTCAACTGCATCTGTTAGTCCAGCATCAATAACATAATCCAGCATTGTAATAATCGCGGGGTCATTAGTGCCGACTATCTTAATTAGAAAATGAAAATCTAATCCTTCATTAGATGTAAATGTATATAATTCATCTTTTTCTTGCCCTGCAAACAATTCATCATGTGTAGATTTTGCTACATAATCATATTTTCCATTAGAAAATAATTTAACGGTCCCGTATCTTCCCTTTCTCTCTGACTGAGAGAATGTTAGATTAGTATAATCTGAGGAAATATTTCCACTATATTCCAAAATAGAATTGGTTTCGTTAAGAGAAATGGCCACACCACTTTTTTGGTTCGGAAGACTATCAAGCGCATCTGAAATACCATCTCCGTCGGTATCTGGGCTTGCCAATACATTTGAAATAAAGGCAAATACACTAATGAAAATGAATAACTGCTTTAATTTACCAATTAATATGTCAACAGCTCTTTGCCTAATTTGTTTAGATTGGAATATCATAATTATATATAACATTTTTCGAAAACTCATTTTAATAAGTTGCAATTTGAATAAAATGTCAATACATTATACATTTAATCGCACTATTTAAGACGATTAAACCTATAAATTCTTAGCCCTGCATTCTGACGAGCTTGAATACAATTTTGCCTCATCGAAGATTTTATATCCGCTATTTAGTAATCTAAAATTCACCATAGAATCAGATTAAATAAGTTTTCCAAAAAACATTAGTATGACTGTGGCATATATCTTTTATCATTATAAGTATAATAATAAGCTTTACTGTTGAAATCGCCGATCAAGAGGGACTAGAAGATGGAAAAAGCAGATTAATCCATGGCTATATTGGCAACTTTATTTTAACTGCAGCTCGCTGCGCTTTATGGTGAGCGAGTTGATTTCTTTGCCGTCAATATTGATAATTGTGTATTTGAAAGTGGGATCCTCCGCATTAATATTGAAGTCGACACGGCCGAATGACTGCTTTTCGTTGTAGCCGAAAAGCGAATGGTTGATCAGGCCGTGCACGTGCTGATTAGTCAGGCGCGAGGACTGGCATTCATAAAGCGGATACATGCCGTCGATGCCGGTATCGATTTTGTACGCGTCGGAACGAT
>CAZZDT010000281.1:0-5606 GCA_964652435.1 uncultured Bdellovibrionales bacterium | reverse complement strand
CGTCCAAGGGTTACCCGAGACATAACGGAAGCGCCCGCCAATCGACCAACCCCAACCTATTTTCCAAGAAGCAACCAAAGTCAGAATATTTGGCTGGTCAAAATCGAAGAGTCGCTCTTCTTCACCCGGAGCGTCGGTTCTAAAGGAGCGCTGAAAGGTGTAGGAGACCCAACCACGCACACTTGGAATGGGTGCAAACCGCAAGAGCATTTCCAAACCAAAAATACGCCCTTTACCCTGATTGATATAGGTAGGCGCTGTATCGTCCGTGTAACTCGCCGGGTTGTTCACCACGATACGGTCCAATGCCTTATAAAAACCAGTCATTTCCAATGTCGTATCGAACGGCAAAGACTGCTCAAAGCCGAGCGTGGTATGCAAACTACGCTCTGGTAATAAATCCGGATTACCGAACCCAGGATCTGATTCATAAGGGTCCGGTGGTCGCTGGTAGAGCCCCAAACCACCACTGACAAGCGTGGATTCCGAAATGACCCATCGCGCAAAGAACCGAGGGTCCAAACTGGCACGACTTAAATCAGTGTAATAATCAACGCGAAGACTTGGAGAGAGCAAAACCCCTTCAATTGGCTCATATTGCGCCTCGAGAAAGACACCCGGACTAAAGGGCATGAAAGTCTCTGTCACAGAATAAAGCTCCCGACTGGAAGTAGGCGTACGGTCATCGCCTTCTTGAGGTGCCCGCGGCAAGTTCAAATTGATATCGCCATTGATCAAGCGCACATCTAAGCCACTGCGCAACGTAAGTGCATCACTCAGTTCAAAGTCCCAAATACTTCGTAGATCCAACGGGCAAGTTCGTAAATTGAAATAGAGTTCAGGTCCCAGATTAAAGTTAAGCTTGGTTAAACCTGACTGAAGCGAAGTCTCCTGATGAATCCAGTCAGCTGGATCGCTCTCATATTGAAACTGAATATTGTGGAACATCGTCACGGCATTCAGGGCGCCACGAGAGATGGGGTCTGAGTTTGGATCATCAAAAAGTATTTTGACGGTATCCAAGGACCCGTAGAACATCCCCCTAAACTTACCAGCATCTCCGAAGTCTTTCGCGGCAATCATCTGATAATCGTAATAACGAGGAGCGGTATTAAATGTTACCGGCGAATCGTCGGGGATCACCGCCGGCAAAATGGTGTCGATATACGAACGATGAAATGCAAAGCCACCGGTCCAGCCGTCACCCAGCGGGCCTTCCAATAAAAAACCCGCATCGTAAAGGTTCACATCAACGTTGCCTCGAAAAGCCTCGCTATCCAGGTCTCGTACTTTGACCTGAACGACCCCACCCGTGGCACGGCCAAAATCAGCAGAGAAGTTGCCCGGCACAAATTCCACAGACTCCAGGAATCCACTGTTAAACGAACTTCGCAGCGCACCAAAGTGGTAAATCAATGGAATTTCGTGCCCTTCAAGCAACACCAGACTGTCCCCAGGATTCGAGCCTCGCAGAACAACTTGTCCAGCGCCCGGTCCCGCCGATGGGCTTCGGTTTGCTCCCGGAAGGTTCTCAACGACCTTGATGGCATCACCTTGAGTTCCCGCAACCAGCATCACCTCTTCTCGAGGAATCACTCGCTTGGTGACTTCTCGCTTGAGTCGGCGGCCTCGAACAACTTCTTCAAAACGCCCACCCAGCTCTTGGAGATAATACAACTCTTCACGTTCTTCTCCCGCAACAGCCTCAATCACAACCTCTAAGCGTTCGTGACGAGATGAAATACCAACGACAGTGAAGAGAGCGCTTGGAACATCTGTGCGAAAATAACCTTGGTCGTCGGTGGCGAGCTCTAGAACAACCTTGCCTTCAACCTTGATGGCAATGGGAACCTGTTTAATGGGTTTGCGGGTACCTCGCTCCAATAGCCGACCCGTAAACTTAACCGGAGGTGGTGGCGGTGGAAGCGGTTTATCAATCACCAGACGAAAACGAATCCGAACCGGTGTGGTTGCTCCGGTATTAAGTAATGCGGGCTTGAATTGGAACTTCAAAGCTGCAGCCACGGCGGCAGAGTCAAACGGCTCGCCTGCGGCTTCGGCCACCGTCGCTTCCGTCACCACACCCTTTTCATTGACCAACAAATCCAAAATGACGGGAACTTGTTCGGCAGGAAAGACAGTGTCCTTAGGTAAGGAAACCGGAAGCTGTTCCAACAACACTGGAGGTTTTTCAAGGCGCGGTGTTACCGGTTCCTGCTGAGAATCCCCTGATTCAGTCTGTTCTTGGGGTTCTTCCTGGCCGTACGCCACTGAAGCAGTCAGCATCAAAGCTAGAAAACATGAAAAAACGAACTGCAATCGATACACCTTTACACCTCAGTAAGTGAGTAAGCCCGGTTTGCGCGTGCGAGGATACACTAAATGGCTATTGAACCTTGTTCAATGGCAGATTTCCTTTATCCAGGAACTATAGTGGTTTTGGAGGCCGAGGAAAGAACGAAGAGGTTTGCTTTACGTAGTCTTCATAACCCTCTCGAGTCTTCTTCAGGCGATTCTCCAGCATGGGAACCCCAGAGACACGCATCAAGAGAAAGCTCATCACCAATGGACCCACGATAGAAGCCAACCCGAGGGGTTGGTCCAAACACATCAGCCAAAGTCCCCACCATAAACAGGTATCACCAAAGTAATTCGGGTGTCGGGTGTAGCGCCAAAGCCCTGTGTTGAGAACTTTGCCTTTCATCGCCGGGTCTTTTTTGAACTGCGTGAGCTGCCAATCTCCAACCACCTCAAAGTACAAGCCCACGACAAAAAAGACCAAACCGATCCAATCGTTAATCATCAACGGGTCTTCACCGGCCGCGGTCCCCGCAACTTGCAATGGAGCCGATACGATAAAGGCCAAGACGCCCTGGAGAATAAAAACCTGGAAATAGCTTACCCACCAATACCGGTCGACACCGAACTGTCTCCGAAAAGCTTGATAACGCGGGTCCTCGTGCTCTTCACCAATAAAGCGCACCAAAAGATGGACGCTAAGACGAATTCCCCAAAGCCCGACACACCCCAGCATCAACATTTTCCCAGGGGTTAAAGATGTTTGGTAAATCGAAGAAGCTGCCACAATCACAAATAATACGGACCACATCGGATCAACGATGCTGGCATCTTTAAGCACAACGCTTACGACCCACATGATGCTCATGCAAATCCAAAGCACCAAAGCGGTATTAAGCATGATGGTTGTATCCATCTCATTCTCCTCCAGGAGTTATTTTAGAATTCGGAAGATTCCAACGGCTGCACGCGGTAACCAACCCAAGATGCACCACCCGTTAAAACGATGCCCCAAGCGATATCAATCGGGACCAAGAGTGCCGGCCATCCGGTGATCACAGCCCAGTTCGTCAGTTCGTAAGTTGCATAGGTTACAAACCCAAGGGAAGCGCCGCGCTTTAAGGCATCGGTTGGGCTGCATGAACCAACAACCCCATAGCCATAAACTGTGGTTACGAAGAAAACATAGAAAATAGCGGCGGCCGGTACGTAAGCTTCGGGTCTTAAGAGGTCTCCCATGAGCTCCGCATAAATCGGTCGACCAATGATCCCTAGCCAAATTAAATCAAGTACAAGAAAACTCACTGCCACCGCCACCCAAGCCATGAAGCCTTTGGCAGTGAAGAGAGTCGCCAGCAAAGTTCGCTGCTTATTTGAACCGTTGGTCATTGGAGAATCCTTCCAACCTTCCATCTTGGGTTTGTCTGCGCTCGTGCCTTCTAACTGATTAACTCAGCCAACATCAAACCAAAATCTGGCATTGGCCTTTGAAATCAGCGTGCTACGGCTAAACGCGAAGGTCAGTCGGCGAAACGCACGTTCCGTAAATATTGTTACGATGAATGTTTTTTTCAATGGTCAAGGGCATTTGCAGTACCCATCTTGTAGTTAAGGAGTGCAAACATGCGAATCTTCATGACAGGTGCTACCGGCTTTGTGGGTCGGGCGACAGTTCTTAGGTTGCGACGAGAAGGCCATGAAATTGTGGCGTGGGTGAGAAACCCCGAAAAAGCCAAAAGCATTTTGGGCAGTGAAGCCGAATTGCTCCCGGTCAGCTGCGGTGAAAACACACTCCAAGACTGCTTAAGCAATTGCGACGCGGTCATCAACCTGGCGGGAGAGCCTGTAGCCGGTAAACGCTGGACCGCCTCCTACAAGAACCGCTTGGTTTCTAGCCGCGTCTCCCTCACCAAAAGGATTGTCGAGGCTATCGAAAAAATCGACAAAAAGCCCCAAAGCTTCATCTCGGCGAGCGCCGTTGGCTACTACGGCAATCAAGGCGATGTAGAACTCACAGAGACATCGGCCCAAGGCAGCGGCTTTCTGGCTACCCTTTGTAAAGATTGGGAAGACGCGGCATTGCAAGCACAGGATTTAGGTATTCGAACCTGCGTTCTGCGAATCGGAGTCGTCCTGGGACAAGGTGGCGGCGCATTGCAAAAGATGCTGCCCATTTTTCAATCCGGCATGGGAGGCGCACTGGGCAATGGAAAGCAGTATTTTCCCTGGATTCATCTTCACGACGTCATCAGCGCCATCCATTTCACGCTCACAGAACCAACGGCCCAAGGCGCTTTCAATCTAGCCGCGCCAGAGGCCATAACCTCGAAGTATTTTGGTAAAACCTTGGCCGGGGTACTGGGACGCCCAAGCTTCATGCCTGCCCCAGCGCTCGCTATTCAAATGATATTGGGAGAAGCCGCACGCATTGTGCTGGATAGCCAGAGAGTGAAACCCGCGAACCTTCAAAATGCAGGATTCGAATTCAAGTATCCGACTCTACGCGGTGCACTGGACGCGGTTCTTCTGGATACGCAAACCAATATTGAACCCATCGCCGATAAGACTCCTCAACCCTGTGCTCCGGAGAGTAACTATTTAAAAAAAAGACGCCCTAAATACCTGCTGAATACGCAGATTGTGCTGGATGCCCCGCTGGATGAGGTCTTTGCTTTTTTCTCCAGGCCGGAAAATCTAGGTGCTATTACCCCGCCCGACCTAAGCTTCAATATCCTCGACAGCATTGATAAAATCCAAGAAGGAACCATTATCCACTACGCCATCCACCTGGGTGCAGTCCCCATGAAATGGCAAACCCAAATTGCCCAATGGAACCCCCAAAGCCGTTTCGTGGATTCACAAACCAAGGGCCCCTACCGAAGCTGGTGGCATGAGCACCATTTTCAAAGCGATGGGGACCGCACCATCATGGAAGACCGGGTGTATTACAGCCCCCCATTTGGGGTGATTGGTAGAATTGTAAACCGGTTATTTATCGCAGCGAAATTGAAATATATCTTCAAATTTCGGTATTTCGCGATGGAGATGCGCTTTGGGGCCCTACCTCCAAGTCACTGATAACAGGATGAAAGAACTTAACAGACTTTACAGTCGATAAATAAATGCTGGAGAAAGAGCGAGAGCCCCTTGAATGTAGGGGGAAAAGCCCCTTCCTACATACACAGCAAGCCGCCCCAAAAGCGCGGACAACGAGAGCCCGAACGATATGCGCCACAAAATCCTAGATATCTTGTATGAGTTGAGTGTGGTGGGCTCTTACACGACGCTTGGCTACAATCATCGTAAGA
>CAZZDT010000280.1:0-5619 GCA_964652435.1 uncultured Bdellovibrionales bacterium | reverse complement strand
CCCAAAACCTCCCGAGCAACTTCAACGCTCACGTCATGGATTCTGCCTATGGCTTTGTCTGCGCAATGGACACCACGGGTCACCTTGAATGTTCCGGCACGAGCATCAGTGGCGCCAACCACTCGCCCACCTACAGCGGCATCACCCATTTAATCAGTGACCGCGGTGAGAGTAACTCAACCAGTGCTTATATCCATAATGGTCAGCTCAAAAGCTTCGGCATGATTTCCGAAGCTTCTCTGGAGCTTCAATCTGATACACCGATTATCTCCATGTCGGCATCATCCAAACGCTCCGTGGCATTGCATGCCGATGGCACCCTCACCGATCTAAAGGGAAGTCAAAATGCTCCTGAGCCTCCCGAAGGGGCACAGATGCAAGTCATTGAGGTAGGTGGAAGCCATTGGAACAATCGCTACCATTACTGCGGCCTCTACGATAACGGACAGATTCAATGCTGGCACGCCAACAGCTTAGGCCAGTCCATGCCTCCCTCGGACACCGATTTCACCCAGGTGACTTTGGGGGCAGACTTCAGTTGTGGCCTTCATGAGGACGGCAACGTCAGCTGCTGGGGCGACTGCGAAGACGACCATTGCAATGTGCCAGAAGGTATTGTCTTCGATAAAATCGATGCGGCCCAAGACTACACATGTGGGCTGAGCCAAGGCAGCATCCACTGCTGGGGCAAAGAAAGTTACCTGCCCGGCACGATCGAGGGCACTGACTTCACCGATATCTCTACCGGGACATACCAGGTATGCGCTTTAGACAGCGCCGGTGTCATCAGCTGCCATCAAAACCCTGTTTTTGTAAATCAATTGATCCCACCTGAAGGGAGCGGGTTTACCTCTCTCGCCCTGGGCTATCAGCATGGCTGCGCACTTACGGCTGAAGGCCAGCTTTCGTGTTTTGGCAACCGATACATTCGTCCACTCGCGACGTTTTTGCCCTAAATTCCACAACACCTACATCAAAAAACACCATACGTGTGATCTCCATCACGATCTCACTTTGCTACGGTTTGCTAAAATGGGCGGCTGGGACATCAGTGAGGGGATAGGTGCGTTTCAGTGAGATGAAGCTGAAGCCGCATAGAAAGGGGAAAATCCATGAAAGTTATTTTTGCACTCTTAGGCACTGCTTTGTTTGCAGCAGCCGTACTTTTAGGCGGAAGTCTCGCTTCATTTATCAACGGGCCATCGATGCTGATTGTCATTGGCGGGATGGTCTGTTTCAGTTTGGCCCATCATGATGCTGGCGCCATTCGCGATGCCATTGGCAACGCCTTAAGCAACGAACCCTCACCCAACATCCAAAAAGATATTTCGGTCTTGGCAACACTGCGCAAAACCACCTACGGCAGCGGCGTTGCCGGCACGCTCATTGGACTGGTGCAAATGCTTCAAAGTTTAGACGACCCCAGTTCCATTGGACCGGCTATGGCAGTTGCAATCCTCACGGTTCTTTATTCTGTGCTCATTGTTGAGTTTTTGATTGATCCTCTAACCAACAGAACACTGAGCCGCCTTGATATCAGCGGACAAAGCAAAACCATAACCCCACCGGGTCAGTCGACCCATGCAGTGGGTATGGTCTTTGGTTCAGTGCTCTGCCTCTTTATCTTGCTCATGGTCATTTAAACAAAAAAAACGCGGCCTTATCGCTGAAGATAAGACCGCGCTTTTCATTTATACAAGCTTGCGCATTTAAAGTACGGGAGCCCCCTCCCCTACCTTAGAACTGTGCTGCTTCTGTAGACTCTTCAAGAGCAAGTGTTGAAGAAGTACCACCGCTGATCACAGTGCTTACTGCATCGAAGTAACCTGTACCAACTTCACGCTGGTGACGGGTCGCTGTGTAACCGATGTCTTCGCTAGCAAATTCTTTTTGCTGAAGCGCAGAGTAAGCAGCCATACCGTTGTCACGGTAGCCAGTAGAGAGTTCAAACATGCTCATGTTGAGGCTGTGGAAACCAGCCAAAGTAACGAACTGATACTTGTAACCCATAGCACCCAGTTCACGCTGGAACTTAGCGATGGTTGCATCGTCAAGGTTAGACTTCCAGTTGAATGAAGGTGAGCAGTTGTAAGAAAGCATCTTTCCAGGGAACTTCTCGTGGATGCCTTCAGCAAACTTCTTCGCTTCTTCAAGGCAAGGCGTAGAAGTTTCACACCAGATAAGGTCACAGTAAGGAGCGTAAGCAAGACCGCGAGCAATCGCTTGGTCCAAGCCGCCAGTGATTCGGTAGAAACCTTCAGCTGTTCGCTCACCCGTCATGAACTCATGGTCACGTGGGTCAATGTCGCTGGTCATCAGACGTGCGCTGTCTGCATCTGTACGAGCCATCAAAAGCGTTGGAACGTTGCAAACATCAGCAGCAAGACGCGCTGCAGTCAAAGTCTTGATGAACTGAGCGGTTGGTACAAGTACCTTGCCACCGAGGTGTCCACACTTCTTCTCGCTTGAAAGTTGATCTTCGAAGTGAACGCCAGCTGCGCCCGCATCAATCATGCCCTTCATCAATTCGAAAGCATTCAAAGGACCACCAAAACCGGCTTCCGCATCAGCAACAATAGGAGCAAACCAATGCTTGCTCATTTCGCCCTCTGCGTTTTCGATCTGGTCAGCACGCTGAAGCGCCTGGTTAATACGCTTTACCAGCTGTGGAACTGAGTTTGCTGGGTACAAGCTTTGGTCAGGATACATTTGACCAGAAATGTTTGCATCCGCAGCACACTGCCAACCACTGCAGTAAATGGCTTTCAAACCAGCACGAACCTGCTGCATTGCCTGGTTACCAGTCATTGCGCCAAGTGAATGAACGTAATCTTCAGTGTGAAGAAGATCCCACAAGCGACGTGCACCAAGATCTGCAAGTGTGTACTTGATATCTACAGTGCCACGAAGGCGTGCAACGTCTTCAGGCGTATAGTTACGGGTCACACCCGCCCAACGCTCTTCTTGAAACTTTTGTTCTTCAGTGGTCAGTTCAGTTTGATCTTTAGGCATCAACATCTAAGGGACTCCTTAAAGGGGGTATCAGTACCAGGGTACTAGTTCGACGCAGGCGTCGTAATTAGCTGCTCGTAAGCGGGCAGTGTTAAAAATTCTTCAAAGTGGGAAGCCGTTGAGAGGTCTTCGAACAAAGCGCGTGCCTGGGAATACTTTCCATTGGCAAAACGCTCTTGGCCAACCTCTTCGCTGACTTTCGCCATCTCTTCGGTCAATGTCTCGCGGAAAAGTTCCGGTGTGACAGTTCGTCCATCTTCCAGAGCAGCACCATGGCGAATCCATTGCCACAGCTGCGCTCGAGAAATCTCGGCAGTCGCCGCATCTTCCATCAAGTTGTAAAGCGGCACACATCCCACACCACGAAGCCAAGATTCGATGTATTGAACACCAACGCTGATGTTCTCACGCAAACCTGTTTCGGTGAGTGTGCCTTCTGGATGCTGAAGAAGATCAGACTCTTCCACCTTCAAATCATCCAAAGTCTTTTCAATCTGATTCGGCGTTTTCATGTGCGCGTCAAAAATTTCTTTGGCAAGCGGAACCAATGCCGGGTGAGCAACCCAAGTACCATCGTGTCCGTCGGTCACTTCACGAAGCTTATCGTTCTTAACTTTCGTAAGAGCTTTCTCGTTCGCTTCAGGGTCGTTCTTGATCGGAATCTGAGCCGCCATTCCACCCATGGAGTGCACGCCGCGCTTGTGACACGTTTGAATCGCAAGCTGTGCGTAGCTGCGCATGAAGTGCTGAGTCATACCAACTTGGCCACGGTCAGGAACAACGCAAGTATCAGAGTTACGAATGGTCTTGATGTAGCTAAAGATGTAATCCCAACGACCGCAGTTCAAACCAGCAGAGTGACAACGAAGCTCATAAAGAATTTCGTCCATCTCAAATGCAGCAGGCAGTGTTTCAATCAAACAGGTTGCCTTGATGGTTCCTTTTGGAATGCCAACAAACTTTTGGCTGTAAAGGAAAACATCATTCCACAAACGCGCCTCAAGATGACTCTCCATCTTAGGCAAGTAGTAGTAAGGCCCTGTGCCTCGCTCCAAAAGCTCTTTGGCGTTGTGGAAGAAGTAAAGACCAAAATCGAAAAGACCAGCAGGTACCGCATGGCCATCTACCTTCAGATGCTTCTCCCAAAGATGCCATCCACGAGGACGAACAATCAAAGTAGCAATGGTATCGTTTAGCTTGTAGCTCTTGTTCTTTTTAGGATCGTGGAAGTCGATGGTCCGACGAACCGCGTCGTGCAGATTGATTTGACCATCAACCATATTCTCCCAAGTTGGAGCTGAAGAGTCTTCACAGTCAGCCATGAAGCAGCTCGCACCAGAGTTCAATGCATTGATAATCATTTTGCGATCAACGGGTCCGGTAATTTCAACCCGACGGTCCAAGAGATCTTCTGGAAGCTTCGCAACTTTCCAATCACGCTCACGAATGGTTTTCGTCTCTTCTAAGAACCCTGGACGCTCACCCGCATCGAAACGCGCTTGACGCAGACGACGCTGATCGAGAAGCTCCTCCACACGACGTGTGTAGGTGCGGGCCAGAGATGCGATGAACTCAAGAGCTTCCATGCTCAAGATGTGCTGATAGCCTTCTTGGATGGAACCGGTGATTTCAACGCCGGATGGAGTTGGAATTGTTTCAGTAGTGTAACCCATGCGTGACCTCCAGGTGCTTGACGCTATGCATTGTAAATTTACTGATGATTGAACGGTGGTCAATAAGTTTCTATGATTCAGGCAGTTACAGGTGTTGCAATTTGTAAACATCATACTGTAAACTTGTAAAATATTTACAGACGGCACATCTAGGACACAAAATGGCAGAATCAAGACTTGGCTCAAAGGTGCGTGCGCTGCGCCGCCGTAACGGTCTCACACAGGCAAAATTAGCCGAAAATTTAGGCATCTCCACCAGTTATTTAAACCTGATTGAGAACAATCGAAGACCCCTCTCAGCCTCGGTTTTAATCAAAATCGCGCAACTCTTTCAGGTCGATCTTCAGACCTTTTCTAGCGACGAAGAGGGTGAACTTCTCTCCCAATTGATGGAAGTTTTCGGAGATCCGATCTTTGACCCGTACGAATTAAGTGGAAACGACGTACGTGAACTCGCCAGCCAAAACGCCTCCGTGGGCCGAGCCGTTCTTGGGATGTATCGCTCCTATCGCGAAGCGCGTGAGTCTATGCAAAGCCTGGCCAGCCATCTCTCCGATGGCCGAGGTGGTGGACCCACTATGGATGCGATTCACCTGCCCACAGAAGAGGTCAGTGATTTCGTCCAACGCAACAGCAATTACTTCCCCGACTTGGAAGCTGGTGCGGAGAAAATAAGACAAGTTGCCAATATCGAACACGAAGACCTTTTTACGTGTTTGTCCCGTTACCTTCATGACCACCACGGAATCCGAGTAAAGATTAAGAAAATTGGCTCTATGAAAGGCGCCATTCGGCGTTTCGATAAAAACAAACGTATCCTTTATTTATCGGAGGTTCTGCGTCGCGGTAGTCGTAACTTTCAACTGGCTCACCAGATTGGCTTGATGACTCAAGAAGACACCTTAACCCGGCTAAGTCAAAATGAGATTCTTAC
>CAZZDT010000279.1:0-5646 GCA_964652435.1 uncultured Bdellovibrionales bacterium | reverse complement strand
GCATGGCCACCCAAAGGGCGCTTCCTGAGAGCCGGCAATCACCATATTACAGAACACACCCTGATGTTGCCAAACGACTCAGCATCTATCAGGATCACATCAGTCGCCAAACCGGACAAACAATCCCCATCAGCGATGAGACTCATGCTTTGATTCTCCTATCACCAGGGTTTCAGTTGGGCCGAGATCTTTATGAAAGCTACTGTGCTCATCTTGCATCTTGGGGATACATTGCAGTGCTGCAAACATACTCCGAAGGTGGATTCTTCATGAGCCACGGCAATCTTGCGGCGGATACTACAGGCTTGATTGATTGGCTTGAGAGCGATGGCGCAGCCAGTTTTCCAGAATGGAATGGTCAGATTGGTTTAACCGGACATTCCTTAGGTGGTAAGTTGAGTCTTTTGGCTGCTTCTCAAGATAGCCGTATCGGTGCTGTTGTTGCTCTCGACCCTGTCGACAGTGATGATGTTCGTGTTGCTCCAGACCGCATGCAGGATGTTGAAGCACCAGTTTTAATTCTTGGTGAGATGCTGGATTCTACTGGTTCATTCCAGGCTTGTGCTCCTGAAGCTGATAACTTTCGCCAGTTCTTTGATGCATCGCGGGCTGGTACCATTGAGATTGAACTCTTTGGCGCAGGGCACATGGATTTTCTAGACAACCCAAACTGTATTTTCTGTACATTTTGTCAGAACGGCGACTTGGGTGGTGAAGTTGTTCAAGCGATTGCTCGAAGAAGCATGATTGGATTTTTTGGGACGCATTTAAAGGCTGACTCAAATTTCGAGAAGTACATTGCTGGCCAGCCGGTTCAGGATGATGCTCAAGAAGGAATCCTGAGCATCCGAACCCGATAATTTATTTTCTATTAGAAACGAGCTCGCCGTTTTTTGTTCTTCGGACCATTACGGCGAACTTCTTTTTTTAGTTGTTTAAACGTCGCGCGCTGCTCAGGAGTGAGATAGCTTCTGGCTTTAATCAATGCACGTGTTCTGGTTTTACGCACTTCGATTTCCAGCTTCCCCATCTCTTCAATGAGACGCATGATCTGTGACTCATTCGGAGTCTCTTCATCTAATAAGTCATGCATTGTGACTTTAAGTTTCTTAATTTCGAACTTGATCTCCATGATTGCATCACGGGCTTCGCGTCGAATCTCTTTCAGAGCAGCGACGGTGTTATCATCAAGGCCAAGCTCAGCGGCTGCTTCGTCAAATGCGGGGCCTTGATGTTTGCCCATTCCTCCGGGGCCCCGTGCCCAAGCGGAACCAGAAGTTGATACAAATAGCATTGCTGATGCTATGGCGATTGCGGCAATGGAGTTAAATTTCATAAGAACAGTTTCCTTTCAGGGCCTGGTTATTAGTCAAACATCACTTGAGAAATCGTGATGTAATCGTCTGGTAAAAAGTTATCTTCGGATGGTTCGAGATCGATGGAAGAGAAGAGTTGAATGTTTGGTTCATCCACCTGAACATAGTGATTGGCTTCAACGGCAAAATCTGCTGACTGCTCAGGCAGTAAAATCCACCCCAAGACAAGTGTTACGGAAAAGAGAAATGCAAAAGCTGGTGTAAATCCGCTGCTTTTCTTTTGAGGTGAATGAATACTCTTTCGGATCTTTGCTTCCATCATATTGAGTTCGAAAGGCGAGTTCATTTCACGCCGGTAGTTTTTCGAAATGGTGGCGAGCCATGCATCCTGTGAGTCTTTATTGATTTTTGACATCAGAGCATCTCCTCGGCATTGGGTTGGATATCGTGAAGTTCTTTTCTTAAGGTCGTCGTTGCACGGTGCAGATGACTTTTGAGCGTTCCCAGTGAGGTTTCCATCATGGACGCAGCCTCTTGATTGGTGAAACCTTCTAAGTGAGTCAGTACAAATGCTTCTCGTTGGCGAGTGCTCAATTTTTGAATCGCCACTTGAATGCGTTTTTGAATACCGTGGTCTGCGTGTACAGGTTGCTGCGGCTCTTGTTCCCAGGGAAGAAAAATCTGTCGCAAAGTTTTTCGTGTTTTGTGGCGACGCTGTACATAGCGACATTCATTGACCAAGATTTGGAAGAACCAGCTTTTGAGGCGCTCTGTATTTTCAAGTTGTTCGAAATTTTCCCAGGCTTTTTGGAATGCTATTTGGACAATATCTTCTGCTTGCGCATTGTGGGTTCCCAAAAGTCTCCAAGCTGTTGAGAGTGCCTGTCCATGAAAGCGTTTAAGGAGGTCGTTGAAGCAACTTTCGCGGTCCATGACACGACGGCTTTGAACCTCGATGGTTAACTCAGTCGAGTTTATGGCTTGGCTTTTCATTAACATCTCATTGGTTAGATGCCTCAAATGCTGGTTCGGTTTACAAAAAAAAGCATTTAATTCGTAAGTGTCTGAAAAATAGAGGAAAAAAGTAACACTGATTGACCGTTTGACGCGTAGCGTATACGGTTTCCCAACCCGTGGACATCTGGGAGAGAGCTCATGCTGCACCATCCATTTGAGATAATTCGTCGACTGTTCCCTATGCTTTTTGCTTTGGTTTGTCTGAGCTGGGTTGTGGCTTGTGTGGCACCGCCCTATGAGCCGCCTGGTGGGGAATCATCAGATACGCAAAGCAGTGATACCACGGGGGACTCAAGCGATGAGGGGGACGACGACGGAGCCAATGACGAAACTGAGGATGATTCTGAAGACGATGAATGTGGTTTTGGTCAAGAACTAAATGCTGACGGAGAGTGTGTCCCGCGTTGCTTCTTTGATCAGTGTCCTCCGGGCTATACGTGCAATGAAGAGACGGACCTCTGCGAACCGGATTCTGATTCCGATGATGAAGATACAACTGGAGAGGATGATACTCCGGGCGAAGATGGTCCATGTGATCCGGCCAACTGTCCCGAGGGTTACACCTGCCCTGATGATCAGTCATCCTCTGAATGTGTACCAGTGGAAGAGGGCGGTTGTGCGGGAGTCTTTGACTGTGAGTTTGGAGAGACCTGTGTTGAAGGTCAGTGCCAACCTTTGGGTGGAGAGTTGGTGACGGTTTGTACAGATGATGGTGACTGTCCTCTGTTGATGACTTGCCAGATGGGCGTTTGTGTCGGCTGCCTTGATGATTTGATGTGTGCTGGTGATGCACGTTGCGTCTTAGGTGTTTGCGTAGAAGCTGACCTGGGAACCGCCGGCGACTGTATCAATATGGAATGCTCCGAAGGGCAAGCTTGTAACTGGCAAACGGGTGTGTGCGAGCCGACTTGCAGTGAAGATGCTGATTGCCCCGAAGAAGAATTTTGCTCAGCCATTACTCAGTTTTGCACGCCGGAGTTTCGTTGTGAAACAGACGCTGAATGCGCTACCGGCTCATGTGTCGGCGGTGTTTGCGTTGGCTGCAGCGACGATACCGATTGTCAGGCGGGTCTAACTTGTACTTTTGGTGCCTGTTTGCCGAACCCCATTGGATCTGACCCATGCTCGGCGTCTAACTGTGATGCGGCCACTGAGGCCTGCGACCCATTGGATGGCAGTTGCTATCCTGCTGATGGAACCTGTTCGTCTGATGATGAATGTAGGGAAGTACATGATTGCAGTATCTTTGGAGTCTGTACTGGCTGTGAAGTGGACGGTGATTGTCGACCCGACCAACGGTGTATCCTCTCTGCTTGTGTGCTGCTCTGATGAAAACAACGCATTATCGTACCTGTAGTATTTGTGAAGCTCTCTGTGGTCTAGAAATCACGCTTGAAGACAATGAAATTGTTTCTGTGCGTGGTGACCGAGATGATGTCTTGAGCAAGGGGTATCTCTGTCCTAAAGGCGTTGCCATTCAAGATCTTCATACAGACACCAATCGTATTCGAACACCGTTGCGCAAAACGGCCGATGGTTTTGTTCCAATTGATTGGGATACCGCTCTTGATATTGTTGCTCAAAAGCTTACCGAGGTACGCGAGCGCGATGGACGTTCAGCTGTGGGTGTTTATGCGGGAAATCCCAATGCTCATAATTACGCCAGTTTATTAACCAGTCAGGTTTTACATAAGGCGCTTGGGGCACGCAGTCGCTTTTCTGCGACTTCAGCCGACCAATTGCCACACATGTTTGCGGCGCTGTTTATGTTTGGGAATCAGCTTTTCATTCCGGTAGCTGATGTTGATCATACTGACCACATGTTGATTCTTGGGGGTAACCCCGCAGCATCCAATGGTAGTTTGATGACTGCTCCGAATATGCCGGCGCGTTTGAAGGCAATTCGAGAACGCGGTGGAAAGGTTGTTCTTTTTGACCCACGTCGTACCGAGACGGCCCGCCTGGTTGATGAACATTATTTCGTCAAGCCAGGTACCGATGCATTGTTGATGATGGCTTGGGTCAATGTTCTTTTCGCCGAAGACTTGATTGCAGATGGTGCATGGTCGAACTACGTGAAAAGGTTGGACGTGGTTCGTGAAGCCTCTTCGCCTTACACTCCTGAGGCAGTAGCTGGCATTGTAGGCATTGATGCGGATACCATCCGACGCTTGATTCGAGAGGTTTGTGCAGCACCCAGTGCCGCAATTTATGGACGGATGGGGGTTTGCACGCAGAAGTTTGGTGGTTTGAGTGCATGGCTATTGAATGTTCTGAATATTCTTACGGGTAATTTAGACCGCCGTGGCGGAATGATGTTTACCCGGCCGGCTGTCGATTTTGCGGGTCTGGCGGCAAAAGGTGGAAACCTGGGTCACTTTAATCTTTGGCAAAGCAGGGTCAGTGGCTTGCCTGAGTTTGGAGGAGAACTTCCTGTTTCGTCGATGGCGGAAGAAATCGATACGCCAGGAGAAGGCCAAATTCGGGCGTTGGTGACCATTGCCGGTAATCCTGTTTTAAGTACGCCCAATGGCAAGCGTTTGGATGCGGCTCTTGAAGATATTGAGTTTATGGTTTCCATTGACATGTATCTCAACGAGACCACGAGGCACGCGGATATCATTCTTCCATCTGTTAGCCCTTTGGAACGCGACCATTTTGGTTTGGCCTTTCACAACTTTGCCGTTCGAAACACTGTGAAGTATTGCGAGCCACTTTTTGAACGAGATGGTGATACTAAAGAAGATTGGGAAATATTTTTTGAATTGAGCAAACGTTTGGTTGCACTGCGTCCCGGTTTGGCCAAACAGGTTGAAGGCAAAGCTTTCTCATTGATGCAGAAAATGGGTCCGGCTAAGGCGTTAGACATGGCCATGCGCTTTGGCAGTTATGGTGCGGGGTTAAATCCACTTGGCGATGGACTGACCTTGGACAAAGTGAAAAAGAGTCGTGGCGGGATTGACCTGGGGCCGTTACAGCCGTGTTTGCCGGACCGACTTTTTACAGAGGACAAGCTGATTGATTTGGCGCCAGAGGTTATTGTTCAGGATTTAGACCGTTTGGGTGAGTTGCTTAGCGACAGCCATACTGAGGGCGAGTTCTTGCTAATAGGTCGGCGCCAATTAAGAAGTAACAATTCATGGTTGCACAACAGTGCGCGATTGATGCGTGGTAAAAACCGATGCACGCTGCTGATGCATCCGGATGATATGGCTTGTTCGAATGTTGAAGATGGAGACACGGTTGTTGTTCGTTCTCGAGTGGGGAGTGTAGAAATCCCCATTGAGGCAACGGATGCAATGATGCCAGGTGT
>CAZZDT010000278.1:0-5654 GCA_964652435.1 uncultured Bdellovibrionales bacterium | reverse complement strand
AGGATTTGACGTTGCGGGTGTCTCGTATCCCGGGTTTGTCAGTGTCTTGGAGCAGCTTGGTGCCGAAGTCGCCACTTGTTCTTGATTTTTCCTCCGGATGTCTTGATAGAGCGCAAAAATGGAATCAAACAAATTAATAATTGCTATCGATGGCCCAGCCGGTGCGGGAAAAAGCACGGTCTCCAAGGCTGTGGCCGGAGTTTTGGGTTTAACCTTAGTGGACACAGGCGCCATCTATAGAAGTGTGGCCTATACAGCGAAGCAGCAAGGCATTTCCTGGGATGATGCGGAGGGGTTAGGTCAAATCGTATCTAAGCTCAAAATCGGTTTTCAGATGCAGGATGGCATCAATCATGTGTTTCTGAATGGAAAAGATGTAAGCCAAGCCATTCGGATGCCTGAGATCTCAGAAGGTGCATCGAAGGTAAGCAGTGTTGGGGCTGTTCGGGATGGCCTTTTGGAGCTTCAGCGCACTCTGGCCGGAACCCACGGTGCTGTTCTGGAAGGCCGAGACATCGGCACGGTGGTTTGCCCAGATGCTCCTCTTAAAATCTTTTTGGTTGCATCAGCCGAGGAGCGCGCTCGACGCCGGCTGGCTCAGATGGAAGAGAATGGTCAGAGCGGAAACTACGATGAGGTGCTCGCGGATATCCAGGCCCGTGACAAGCGTGATTCGGAGCGAGCACAGGCGCCCCTGAAGCCAGCAGAGGATGCCATCCATGTGGATTGTACAGCGATGTCTATCCAGGAAGTTATTGATTCTATTGTCGGTTATGCCCGGAAAATCTCCTGAACGTAACGAGTTGTGACGCGCTGCACTGGTTCGGTTGACCCTCTCTTCAAACCGGTGTTATCTCCCGATCTCACACATTGCTTAAGGAGCATGGAATGGCTATCGATTCAGTTAGCGAAGTCTTCGAAAAGAATATTGCAGGTCGTCTAGAACGCAAGCCTGAGTTGGCAGCCCAAATTGGTGCCAGCTACAAGTTTGAAGTAACTGGTGATGGCGGCGGTACTTGGGTTGTTGATCTGAAAGAAGGCAACGGCTCAGTAAGCGCAGGTGACGGCGAAGCAGATTGCCACATCACTGTTGAATCAGCTGATTTTCTCGCCATCATCAATGGTGAGCTGAATGGCCAAATGGCGTTCATGTCAGGGAAGCTCAAGGTTCAAGGCGACATGATGTTGGCCATGAAACTTGGTTCTATTCTCGGAAGCTAAACAAAGCTTCAACCAAATATATCCCTGGAGCAAACGATGGGTGTAAGCAGTGGTCCGTTAACGCCATTAACCGGGCGTGTCGTGTTGGATTTATCACGGCATTTACCTGGACCTCTGCTCACCCGAATGCTCAAGGATCTGGGTGCCGAGGTGGTGAAGGTTGAGCCTCCCACCGGGGACCCGGCGCGGTTTATGCCCCCCATGCACGGCGAGGCTGGCGCGCTTTACACCAGTGTGAACGCTGGTAAGCAAGGCTTGGGGCTTAATCTCAAGCAAGAGTCCGGACGAGATATTCTCAAGAATATGGTTCGTCAGGCAGACATTCTCGTGGAGACTTTCAGACCCGGCGTGATGGAACGCTTGGGGCTATCTCCCGAGATTCTTTTCGAATTGAATCCAAAACTCATCCTCTGTTCAGTGACAAGCTTTGGTCAAGATAACCCACATCGGGATCGGCCTGGGCATGACTTGAATTTCACGGGGCGGGCCGGCGCTTTATCTCTTATTGGTCCAGCCGATGGCGTTCCGGTTACAGCCGGTATCCAGGTGGGTGATATTGCCGGCGGCTCAATGATGGGGCTCTCGGCAGTTCTCGCCGCGCTTTTGGAGCGAGAGCAAACCGGCCAGGGCCGTCATTTGGATATCTCCATGACCCGTGGTTGTTTAACTTTCGGTCATTATGGCTACCTTGCGAACAGTGGAGCGATGATGGGCGATGCCCGTGGTCGTACGCCATTGGGAGGTGGTGCTCCGTGTTATCGCGTCTATGAGACAGCCGACGGACGCTTCATGACTTTGGGAGCCTTGGAGCCTAAGTTCTTCGGTGCCTTTTGCGAAGCGGCAGGGTGCCCAGAATTGACCCCTAAGGGGTTGGAGATGGGTCCAGGCGGAGCCGAGGTGATGGCTCAGCTGGAAAGCGTGTTCAAAAGCAAATCACAGGCTGAGTGGGTAGAACTTCTCAAGGATGTGGATTGTTGTTGCGAGCCAGTGCTCACCCACGCTGAGGCCATTGTCGATCCCGTGGTGGATGCGGGCGTTTATGAAGTTGAAGGTGCCCCTTGTATTAACAGCCATTTTGGAGCTCCTCTTGCTGAACAATGGCAAACACGGCCTGATGCGTTGAAGGATGGCCGCGCCGTACTGAGTCGTTTTGAAACGCCTGAGGACCTGATTCAGAAGGCCATAGCGGATGGGGCGCTCATCGCGGCTCCGACCGAGGCTTAATTTTGGCCGGTCCAATCATCGCGCTCACGACTGATTTTGGATGGGGTTCAAATTATGTAGCTCAGCTTAAGGCTGTTCTGCTGGCGGCAGTCCCCGATGCGCGCTTGGTCGACGTGGCCCATGACGTGCCCGCTCAGTCTATCCTTCATGGAGAGCTGCTTCTTCGCTCGATTTCTCATATCTATGGCCCGGGCAGTGTGCACCTGGTGGTCATTGACCCGGGAGTGGGCACGCCTCGTCTGCCTATTGCTGTGGAATCCAAAGGCACCTACTTTGTCGGTCCGGACAACGGGCTCTTCGGCCAGCTTAAGGAAGACCCCAATGCGCGAGCGGTGAAGCTGAATAAGGAGGAGTTCTTTCGTAAGCCGGTATCCAATACCTTCCATGGAAGAGACATCTTTGCTCCCGTGGCTGCTGAACTCGCGGCTGGATTGGTTCTTGAAGATGTGGGCAGTCCACTTGAGGATTGGCTTTCAGGTAGCTTGGTCAAGCCTGTGCAAAAGGGTGGGGTTTACGAAGTGGCTCTCGTTGGGACTGACCATTTTGGCAATGTTTTGACCCATCTGCATGCTCGAGAAATTATGGAGAATCCTTGTATCTTTCTGGATAACATAGAGATTCCTTTTGTCTCCACTTATGGCGAGGCAAATGATGGTTCTCCTGTTGCGCTATTGGGTTCCGACGGTTATTTGGAAGTTGCAGTAAAGAATGGCTCTGCTGCCGACGCGCTGGGCTCAAATTGGCAGTCCCGCCGGTTGACCGTTTCGTCCAAGAGCTGAAAGTCTACAGACTATGGAAATCACGATTCACGGAATGAGCCACGAAGGGGATGGTGTCGGCCGAACGCCCGATGGGCAGGTTGTATTTGTCGAGGGCGGTTTGCCCGGTGACACCGTTCGTGTCGAGTTCACTGCTAAGAAAAAGAAGGTTCAGTTTGGTAGGGTAGAGGAACTCTTGGTTCCGTCTCCGGAGCGAGTTGTGAGCCGCTGCGGCATTGACCGCTGCGGGGGCTGTGCTTTGAAGTCTCTTAGTGTGGATGCTCAGGCCAGAGTCAAACGGGACCGGGTAGCGAGTGTTCTTCGGAGAATCGCCAAGGTAGAATTCCCTGAAGACTTCGATTTCATTAAGCCAGAGTCCGCTTGGCATTATCGTCACCGCGTGCGGATGCACGCCCATTGGTCTGGTGAAAGCTGGCGAATTGGGTTTTATGCTCGAAAAAGCAATGATTTAGTGCCCCATGCCGGCTGCCCGGTCTTATGGCCCGAATTAGACAAATTCATCACACGGGTTGTCCCCGCCATTCACCGATTGCCGCGAAAGATAGGTTTGCTTGAAGTTGAGGCCGTTTGGTCCCGGGCCAGCAAGCGGGGTGCTCTGCGCTTGAGCATAGACGGGGATATGGGCTTTTTCCGCAATTCCACCCAATGGATGGATGAGGCGGGAGTCCTTGGTTTGGAGATTGCAAAAGACGATGTCATCAATCGCTTCGGAAACTGCGAGATGGTCTACGACCAGATGGTTGGGGATTATGATTTGTCCTTTGAGACCGGTACATTTACGCAGGCCAATCCCCGGATGAATGATCAGCTGATCCGACGGGTTGTGGGCGCCATCGAGCCTATGAAGGCGCCAAAAATTATGGAAATGCACGCCGGAATCGGTAATTTTTCTCTGCCTCTAGCGGTGATGGGGGCATCCGTATGTGCCTTTGAAATCAACGCTAAATCGTCCATCCAGTCGGAAAGAAACGCTGCTCGGGTACCAATATCCATAGAAAACACTTGCATTAGGGACGCGGACGCGGTTGAGAGGATGTCAGAGTTTGATATTCTATTGCTGGACCCACCGCGTTCTGGGGCGCGGGAGGTTGTAAGGGAAGCTGCACGCCCAGGCAGCGGACCGGCTCGAATCGTGTATGTGTCTTGTGATCCGGCGACATTAGCCCGGGATATCGCTATCCTTAAGGATGGTGGCTATCAACTGGTTGATCTGGCGGGTTTTGATATGTTTCCAGGCACACCACATGTCGAGGTCTTGGCAGTACTTGAACGTTAAGTTCAGGCGGATACAGGATAGGTTTAGACATGAAGTCGTTATTTGTGAGCGGGAAGGTAATTTTTCTCGCCGTTTTCTCGTGGGCCAGTATGGCTCAAGCCACCACCGTTATAAACGTTCCATTGGAGCAAATGACCAAAGAGTCCACCGTGATCTTTCACGGTAGGGTCGAGGCACAACAAGTTGTTCAAGAAGTGGGAACCGACCGAATTTTGACCCTTACGGCAGTCGAAGTGCTGACTGAAGTAAAGGGCATCAAAAAGAATGAAAACATTACCATTTATCAGGTTGGTGGAACCTTGGATGGCCGCACGCTTCATGTGAGTGGCGCCCTTCAGTTTCGCAAAGGCGAAGAGTTTATTTTATTCGGTGTACGGTTCCGAGACATGATTGTCAGTTACGGGATGGGCCTTGGTAAATACTCGGTGATGCGTGATGGCGGTGAGACTTTTGTTCTGCCTGAGTTCGGTAATGTGCATCGAGTGGAGCCCGATGGTAAAGGCGGTTTCAAGTCGGCGAACCATAAGTTCCCGAGCCCACAGAGCCTCGAATCATTTCTTGAGCGCGTTCGCACTCTCTCTGCTCCGGCCGGAGGTGCACAATGAGAAATTCAATCTTTGGCTACGTCTTGGCCGCGATTCTTCTCGTACCATTTCAAGCAAGTGCTTATGAGTTTCTTTGCGGTGGTTACACGGTAACGGGTTACGACAGCAGCGGTTGCCCGCAGGGTGAATACGACAATGGTGGCAACTGTGGTTGTTCAGTGAACACCGCGCCGAAATGGCAAAGCGGTCTATTGAATATGGTTGTTGAGAACCAGGGTAATAATGCTGTTAGCGGTAGCCAGTTTGTTGATATTGCACAGTACGGTGCAGATGCCTGGAGCCAGATTTCTTGCTCAAACGCAATCTTGAATATCGCGGGCACGATTCCGGCCAATAACAATGCGGTTTGGGGAACAGATTCAAGTTCACAAGCGCTCTACATGATCACGGGGAGCCAAGAGTGGATTCAAGTGACTGGGTCCGGAGCAGGCGGCACCTTGGGGGTGACGCTATCGCCATACGGTGGATGGAACTGCAACAACCGCTCCTTTTCGGATTCAGACATCATCATCAACGGCTTCGGCCTCAAATCCGTCGACCATATCGAGA
>CAZZDT010000277.1:0-5669 GCA_964652435.1 uncultured Bdellovibrionales bacterium | reverse complement strand
GCCTTTGCGCGTTACCTCGGAACGCAACATGTCATCTGGCTTGATGGTGTAGATGTTAGTGGTGATGATACCGAGGGACACATCGATAATCTGGCGCGATTTGTTGCAGAGGACACCATTGTAACTGTGGTGGGCAATGACACATCAGACCCACTCTACGAACAATTAGAGTTAAACTATCAACAACTGGTCAATGCCCGTGATGCCAACGGCCAACCCTTTAACATCGTGCGATTACCTTTACCCAAACCCGTTTGGTACAATGCTCTATTCGAAGGAAAAGCTGGGCGCTGGAACTACCCAGCCAGCTATGGGAATTTCTACATAGGAAACAGCTGCGTTCTGGTACCAACATTCTCCGACCACAACGATGCTCAAGCTTTGAATATTCTTCAAGAGTGTTTCCCAAAACGCGAAATTTTACCGATTGACTGCAGTCACTATATTCTAGGGCAAGGCGCGATTCACTGCTCTACCCAGCAACAGCCACAGCATATTCAATCGAAACCAGCATTCAATAATGCAGCTTAACGGTTCTCAATAAATTTAGGACTGTGGTCAAAAACAAGATACGCAATAAACTTGAGCGGCTCTGTTAGGTAGGCAGCCAATCCACTGTCGATCAGCCACCAGTCCGACTGAGAGAACCCTGGGTCGGGGCCAGCGGATATTTCGACATGGATACCACTGCCACGAAACACTTTTTCAAAAGCATAATGAGAACGTCGAGAATGATAGGCATTGGTGACGATGATGATTCGCTGGTAGTTGTGCTTTTTTGCCCAGGCAAGAGCATCGTAGGCCTCGTCGAATGTGGACCGCACACCGTCACCGAGCGTAGGCAATAACTCCGTAGGAGTTTCCACTTTCATATATTTCGCTACCGCTCTAACCCACTCTATTTTGGTAGGATAATCTAAACCCAACTCCTCCCATGAATCACGTTGCGGCGTGGTGGTCACGTAAATGATCGGGGCATAACCGTCATTCCCTAAGGCAAGCGCATGACGTAAACGGTGCCAATTGGGATTGCTCAATAAAACAATAGCATCTGATCCTGGCTGAGCATTGTCCTTACGAAAAAAAGCACCATAAGACTCAAGCAAGACCGTATGCTGCCAAACAATAAGAAAAGAAGTGACCAAGAGCCCTCCGAACCACTTCCCGGCTGATTTCTTCTTCATCTAAAGTCCTTCAAACAAAACCGTCCACCAGCACCAGCAGAACTCAAAAAAGACTCGACTCTGTCATCAAAAAATCCCACGTTAAATCCACTAAGCTTCGGGATGCTCCACGTCGACGCCCGACTGCAATTTCCTTAGGTCCTCCAACAAACCGAGCCCAACTCTCTAGGTCTTGTAGACCCGCGCTACGGGAAACCGAACTTGTGTATCCCGTATCCATGCGGAAGGTCTCATCACTCAATACTTGGTGACGAACCATATAAAGAAAGCTGGAACGGGGTAAAATCAAGTTTCCTCTCTGATCGCGTTTACCACTCCAAGCGATGGCCCTGCCCATCGCTGCTGGCAAAGAGCGCTTATTCGCTTCCAAACCACAGGCTTCTAAAATAGCATTGCTAAACTCACCCGATAAAACAGGATTTTCATCGGTCACGAAATACGTTTTTCCTTTGGTTTTTTCAGAGGCGATACACGCTTGAGCTCCCAAAACAAAATTTAATGCGTGCACGGTTTCCAGCTGATTTTTACCTCCAGCAAAATAAGCGATTCGGTCATTCATGGACGGACGCAGAAGTGTCGGTAAATTATTGGTGTCTCCTGCCCCCCAAACCCACGGCGGTCTCAGCACAGTAGCGCCATCATGCAGGGTTAAGACCAGCTGCTCTGCCTCTGCTTTCGAACGCGCATAATGATCTGTAAAGGTATCCGGATACGGAAGGTTCTCGTCGCCGTCGAGCACATCCCGATCTTGCAAGATAACCGCTTGGGTAGAGCAAAAAATAAAGCGGGGTACATCCTCACATGCCTCCACCAGCCGGCGCGTTCCTTCAACATTCACTTCGCGAAATTGCTCCCAATCTCCCTTAAAAGAAGCTCGAGCCGCGTAGTGAAAACAAGCATCAAGGCCCAATCCGAACTGTTTCAGGGCCTCTTCGTTTGCAAGGTCACCCACAACCACTTCGATATCAGCCGGCGCCTCAAGAGCCCAAGGGTGCCCCGGACGAACCAAAACCCTAACAAAATCGCCATTTTTGAGTGCCTTAACCACATGAACCATTCCAATAAATCCAGTGGCTCCGGTAATTCCTACCAACATCTCAATAGCCTTTCATCCTGGTTACAACTTCACCAACAATCCAAAGATAATTTGGTTGCCAGCCCAGTCCCCAGGCAGTAGAAGCTTAGCAATATCAAGCCCCGCCCAGGTTTGATTCGGGATGTTATTCGGGAGATCCAAAACATGCAATTCAATGCACACCCAAGCGCGCTCGCTCGCACGCTCACCGCTATTTCTTTGTCCCTGTGTTTGACAACAGGATGTGGTTCAACGGAGACAGCTGCCCCCAAGAATCCTGCTGGGGATTCTCAAACCTCTGACGGCAACAGTGACACCAGCAATTGTCAGCCCGCGACAGGTAACGACTCGACCTCGGACAATACCAATCCCGGAAATAATTCCGATTCAAGCAATACCAACAACGGAAATAACAACAATTCCGGAGATAACTGTGAACCGGTAGATGACAACAATTCGACCGGCGACAATACCGGGAGCGACAGCTCCAGTGATAACACTGACAACTCCAGCCCGGACAACGGGACGTCCAGTGACTGTGACCGCTCAGGTTTTTCCATCGCCACCCACGAGGCAGCTTACGGAACCAACGCTTTTCAATATCAAGCAGCAAATGCAACGACGTCGCCCCGCGACATCTTGATGATCAGCTCTTACCAAGATGGTTTTAATGGCCCTACGACTTCTGGCACCTATTCAGTAGCTGGCACCAACTATGCGGACTGCGGGCTCTGTCTTCTGGCCCTAACAGGTTGTGTCGAAGGCGGGTCATGCGAAAAATACTTCTACGCTGACGTTGGTGATGTGGTCATCACTGAGTTCGGTCAAAATGGTGGTACTTTTGCCGGTCAACTTAATAACGTCGTTTTCAAAGAAGTAACCATTGACGAGTCAACTTACACCTCAACCCCCGTATCCGGCGGGGAAACATGGTGCATGAACAACCACAACTTTTCCGTAACCATCGGACAAGGCGCAATCATTCCAGACGCAGGCAACGATGATACAACCACCGGTCCAGTGGATAACGGTGACAACAATGACAGCGGTGATACGGGAGATAATAACGACACGGGTAACAACGGTGGGACCACCTCCGGTTCAGGCGTCGCTATTCTCGGCAACGGTAACCACACGACCTCGGGTGTAACGGTGACAACCGTTGCAACGGCCGCCCAAGGCCTCGATGTGCCACGGGATATCGCTTTTCACCCCCAACGTCCGGGCGAGCTTTGGGTTGCAAACTGGGGAGATTCTTCGGGAAGCATTCTTTTTAAGGGCAATACCACGCCGGTATGGATGTGCAGCGAAGCCTACTACGGAACCTACGATGGCTGTGACCAAGGCTGCGGTATTCAAGATCCAGATTGTCAAAATGGTAATCAACAGGTTTACAACAACTGCACTCAAGGTCACGAACCTGACCCCAGTGACCAAACCCGTTGTTATGTTCCTGGCGGCGAATCCAACTCTACAACCTTTCCTCGCTACCACAAGCGGCTTACCAACAGTCCCAATGACATGGACTACTTGACCAACCTTCACTTCTTTGCTCGCCCAGCTGCGATTGCATTCGGCGCGAATGGTAACTTCACCACCGCTCAAGAAGAAGATGGATATACTCAGCCCGATACTCCCTACGACTTCATGGGGCCAACCATGTGGAGTTCACAACTGAACCTTTTCAACTCGGGACATTCGAGTCACTTAGACATGCTTCACAACAGCCCTAACAGTGTTGGTGTGGCCTGGGAATCAGAAAATGTTTACTGGATTTACGACGGCTACCATGGCTCTTTGACCCGCTATAACTTCAACGAAGACCATGGCCCAGGTGGTACGGACCACAGCGACGGTGTGGTTTACCGCTATGCCGATGGGCAGCTCGGCTATGAAGCCGGTGTGCCAAGCCACCTCGTGTATGAAAATGGAATGTTGTTTGCTGCAGATACTGCTAACAACAAAATTGTGGTTCTTAACACCCAAACGGGAAATCTCGGCTCAAATATTGAGCCCAACTACGACGGAACTGTTCAACGTATGGTGAATGGTGCCAACCTCTCAACTCTTATCAACGGCAGCAATGTTTCCGGAATGAGCAAGCCTTCGGGGCTAGAAATTCACAATGATATGATTTTCGTTTCGGACAATGCCAGCAGCCGTATCTTCGCCTTCAACCGTTCAGGTGAGCTGCTCGATTGGATTGACCTGGGTCTGCCTGCCGGTTCGGTTATGGGCATGGCGTTTGATAACAATGGCCTACTCTATGTTGTAGATGCACAAGCAGAAGAGATTCTGCAAATTGCCCCTAAATAAGTCGGCGACGGATCAACGCAACCAATGGTAACAATAGCCAAACCCCTACTGGAGACGCGCTGCAGCCGCCTTCGGTAGGGGCCGTGCCCGTCAGCTCTTGCATGGCCAGGTGCGCGTTAAGCTTTCCATAACCAAAATCATAATTGGGTAACTCGCCCGTAAAGCGGTCACCACTTGATGTCGTTTGCAAGATTTCTCGAATCCGTTCCAAGCTTAACTCTGGGTCGTATTCCAGCATCAATGCGATGGTTCCTGCCACAATGGGCGAAGCCATACTGGTGCCTTCGTAGGCGATATAACTGTCACGTTCACCGTAGGCTCCTTCAAACACCAGAACGCTCTCAAGATACTGCTCCATCAAATCCGGCTGATAATCCGAGCTAAGAGGCGCAACGATAAACTGCCCCGGCGCCATGATATCGGGCTTAAACCCAGTCATGCTTTCATCGCGAGTTGGCCCGCGACTTGAACTGCCAGCCCGGTCACCTTCAGAATCCGGACTCTCCGCCCCCTCACCTAAAGTACGTCGTGTGACATAGGAGCCGACGGCTACAACATTGGGATTATTTCCCGGAAAACCGATACTCATTTGGTTGTCAGCGGTAAAATGGGTACCCGCGGGAATACCCAAGTCCAGAAATCCACCCGGGCGAACCTCATTGGAAACTTCCATAAACCCGTCAACCTTAACGGTCTCACCAGATGGATTCATCAATTCAACCACAAAAGCAACACCGCCTTCTGCACCATCGCTATCCCAGTCCGATACATACGCGCGAATGCAGCGGGCTCCCTCAGCATTCACATCTCCCATGACGCTCACATGACCATATACGCCATGAGAACTGGTCAAGAGTTGGACCTGCCCCTGCTCGAGCAAATCGTTGTATGCGTACTCCGGCGTCCAGGTCACTTCAGTCTCAGAATGCACCACACCCACACGTACCTTTAGATTGTGCTCTCCATTAAACCAAAAGCTAACCAGGTCTTGAAAAACCTCAATTGGCTCTCGGTCTGTGCCCACATAGTGGTCAAAGCCTACCCTAAATGGGGCATAGACCGGTGTAGAACCGACAGACGCTGTGGCATGGGTG
>CAZZDT010000276.1:0-5670 GCA_964652435.1 uncultured Bdellovibrionales bacterium | reverse complement strand
GCGTTTCTGCCGGATCACTGGCGCAGTTGGAGCTTCGATACAAAGTGACACTGGATGCCGCACCTGCGAAACCATCCCAAGTTGCCTCAACAGTAACCGTGGCCGTCACTTGATTCAGTGACGCAATCAATACCGGACTGTTGGCCGGCACACTAAATGTGGTGGCGTCTGACTCTAAACCGCCATCTTCAGTATTCACCTCAAGACAATAGGTTGCCCCACGCTTGAGCTGACCGCTGTTTTGCCACTGCCCCACAACCGCACCAAGGTGATTAAAGGACTCCGTAAGAATGGATGTCCCACCCACGCAAACGCCCGCCAAAGCGGTAGCGCCTTCATAAAGTGTGGCGCTGGAGGTTCCCATAGGCGTCAAGGTCCATTGGCCGCGCAATGTTGGGTCCCACGCATCCGTCATACTGAACGTTAAACCACTGATGGCGCTGAAATGAAGCTCACCCAAAGGTTCTATTTGTTCCGCGCCGCCCAGTACCAATTTGGCACAATAGCTTTCTCCACGAACAAGCCCAGGTGTGTTGCCAGGCGTAAAGGTTTCCTGAATACCCGAAGCCTGATTCCAAGCAATATCGACCACACGCAATGGATTGTCGCTGCAATCCGCCGACTGATAAAGCGTCAGCGCCGCACCTGCCCCCGCCTGACCTTGCCAGGCTCCAGTAAGCGTGAAGGATGTTTCATCCTGATCCACCGATGCCGATAATGTCATGCTGGCATCACCAAGATTCATCACCGCCGAAGCTTCATCTGAACCGGTATCCTGAACATCCAACTGCACACAATAATCACGGCCTCGTTCAATCAGATGCCAATCTGCTGTATTTTCCCACAACACAGTGCGAGCCGACCCATTATGAGTTTGAGTATCAATCAGCGTACCCCCCTCACATAAGTCTCCATTGGCGGTTGCCCCCAAATAAAGTCGTGTCTGGGTAACCTCGTCTTGAGTTAACACCCATGATGAACGGATAGATGGGATACTCTCTTGCTCGGTACTGATGACCAATGAGTCCACATAAGCCCACTCGACCAAAAGCCCCAGAGGGAAATCTCGAACCACCTGCCCCAGCACCAATCGAGCACAATACTCAAAACCACGAATCATCCCCGGATGGTCCGCCTGGTCCCAAGTGTGGGACCAAAGCGCCGAGTGATTCCATTCAATAGATTCTACCGCCACTGGATTCTGCGTGCAGTCGGGGCTTCGGTAAAGAACCACGGTTGCCCCCGCGCCGGCACTCCCATCCCAATCAGCATCAAAGGTGATCAAGGCATTGTCTTGGTCAATATTGCCAGCCAAAGAAATTCCCGTGGCCGGAACTGTGACAAGAGCCGCTTTGGAGTCCTCTCCACCATCCTCGGTTTGCACTTCGAGGCAATAGTTGCCGCCACGTTCAAATGGATGCCACGCTTCGGTGTTCGCCCAAATAGAGGTCCCAGATTCATCATGTGGTTGATTAATCTCCGACCCATCCAACAACACCCCACCCGCGCAGGCCGAGGCATCACCATTCACACCACCGCCACTGTAAATGCGAGCAGAAGTAGGTCCGTTGGGTTCAAGCTCCCATGTACCCTGAAGCGCCGGCGTGTCAGCGTTAAAGACTGACCAAGCCAAGGATGTGATTTCGGCAAAAGGTAAATCACCCAGTGGTAAATCGTGGCTGATCCCGCCCAGCACCAATCGAGCGCAATAGGATTCGCCCCGTATAAGAGTAGCCAAGGTATCTGGGTCTACGATGTATGTGTACCCTTCCGACTGGTCGTAAGGAATCGCTGCACTGTCCAAGACATCGCCACTGCAATCGTTACTCTGGTACAATTCAACCGCCGCAGCCGCCCCGGCATTGCCCGTCCAAAAGCCGCTGACAGTGACTGTTGCCGTATCAACGTCCAAATCACCCTGGACAAATGAAGCATTGTCCGGAATTTCAAAGGTCCGGGCAGTTTGGTACCCCTCCGCATCCAGAACGTGCACCTCTAAACAATAGGACGTTCCTCGAGCGAGGTTTTGCCATGCATCGGTATTGGCCCAATCTTTAGATACCGTATTCAATGTGCCATGGGTCTCCCGAGAAACTTCGACCTTTGCGTCACCCCCACAACTATGACCCTCCGACTCCGAATTTCGATAGAGAATAGACTCTGTGGCCACACGATGATTCAAGTTCCAAGTAGAGGCCAATGTAGGAAGTGCCAAATCCCCAGAACCAAACGTAATGGCATCAACAAAACCAAACTCAAGCTCACCAAGGTTCACCTGACGGACATCTTGGCCAAGTTCTAGCTCCACACAATATTCGTGACCGCGTTCATAACCCTGACCGCCCGGATCAAATGTATGGGGCAACACCGCGCCGGCCACTTCGTTCCAAGCGATAGAACGCTCAGCTTCTGGGGCTCCGGTACAAGTAGCATTTTGATAGACAGCCAACCGTGCGTTTCCACCCGCTTGACCCGTCCAACCACCATTGACCAAAATCGTCGCTTCATCCTGGTCTATAGACCCACTCCACGCGGTGGAGACCGCGGGAATAACATAGACCGCAGCAGCTCGCGCACCACCGGAGTCTGTTGATAAGAACTGCACGCAATACTGAGTTGCGCGCCACAATGCGTCCGCCGCAGCGCTTGCGAAAATCTCGTCGTGAGATTCACCGTTCGTGGTCCGTTGTTCAAAAACTTGGGTACCACCGGAGCAACTGTCGTCATTCACCAACGAGGCTCCCCGATACAATTGAACTTGGACCGGCGAATCGTGATTCAACACATAGCTCGCTCTCAACGAAGGCGTCACATTGTCAGCCAGCGTCAAATCGACTGATTCAAACTCCACAAAATCCAAAGTCCCCAAAGCGACATCTTGGACCTGTTGCCCAATGGTAAGACGAGCACAGTATGCTTGACCGCGAACCAATCCAACAACATCCCCTGGCGCGAAAGTATGGGTCATGGCATCGCTGGTATCGAACGCAATAGGCAGCGTACTCAAAGCATCACCGGAGCAATTGGCAGAAGCAAAAAGTTCGACCGAAGATTCAGCACCGGCTTGTCCGGCCCAGGTACCACTCACCAGAATTTCAGCACTGACCTGATCGATGTTTCCATCGAGAACTGGATTGTTAGTAGGTGCCTGCACTCCACGGGCCGTCTGCGCCCCTCCACCATCGGTGACGAGAATCTCAAGACAATAATCAACACCTCGCTCAATATCCTGAGCCTCAACGGTGTTCGTCCACGTTCGGGAAAAGCTACCGGCATGCCCGTGACTATGGGTTTCGATGAGTGTGCCACCACTGCAAAGATTACCTTGGGCTGTAGAACCTTTGAAAATCTTCGTTTGTGATGTGGTGGCGTGACTTAACGACCAACTCCCGACGAGGGAAGGAAGCGAAGCATTCCCCACCAAGAAGGTCGGGCCCGAAATGTGAGCATACTCTAGCTCGCCCAGGGCAAAGTTTTGATTGGCATCCCCAAGCGTCAGCTTGACACAGTAATCGATGCCCCGCTGAAACCCATCATCCCCTGGCTCAAACACATAGGGCAATGAGTCACCAGAACGCGCATCCCAAGCGTAACTCAGAGAGCGCAGAGCTGGGCCAGTACAATTTGCGTTGGCAAAGAGATGCAACCCTGCGCCACCACCGGCCTGTCCGGTCCAAGTGCCGGAAATAGTAAATGTAGCATTCTCTTGGTCAACCACGCCACTGAGTGAACCGATGTTATTGGGAATGGTATAAAGAGTAGCTTGGCTGGCTCCACCACCGTCCGTGGTAACCCATTCCATGCAATAAGTTCCACCGCGCTTAAGTGGCCAGTTCTCAGAGCTCGTCCATAACTCAGTAGCAGACTCCGACGATGTGGTGCGCTCCGTTGCAATCTGAACCCCACCCGAGCATCGCTCATCTATGACCGAGCCACCGTAAAAGAGCTGCTGTTCAACCGCCACCGCATGATTCATTTGGTGAGACGCAGCCAAGGTTGGCGTATCTCCCTCACCTAAACTTAGAGACGCAGATAAAAACTCGGCAAACACCAACTCACCCAAGTCAACTTGAGTGGAAATCGATCCAAAGCGAATCATTGCACAATAGCTATAACCCCGCTCTATAGCGGCCACAGTATCGGGGCTGAAGCTATGGGTGTAGGGCACTGTACCATCGTAGGCAATCGGCGACGTCGCTATGGCCGCGCCTGAACAATCACCATTCTTATAAAGCTCAATCCGCGCATTCGCTCCGGCTTGGCCAGTCCAAGTCGCACTCAAATCAATGGCTGCACTTGCTTGGTCAATCGTCCCCGTTAAGGCAGGCAAATTCGAAGGAACTGTCACCTCTCGGGCCGTCTGTGCCCCACCACCGTCCGTAACGTTGATCTGCACACAGTAACGAACGCCTCTTTCCACGTGTTGCCAGTTGCTGGCGTTTTCGTAGGTGACCGAAGTATCGGCCGAATGGCCATGAGCGGACGAAGCCACACTGGTTCCACCCGCACATGAATTACCCACCGCGGATGAATCCTTATAGAGAGTTGAGCTTGTTGTGGTCGCATGACTCAATGTCCAACTTACACCCAAGCTCGGTAAATTCTCATTGGTCACATCAAAGGTCACTGCGGTTAGGTTGGCGTAAGTCAGCTCACCCAGGTTCACGGTTCGGGATACACCTCCCAAAATCAAACGCACGCAGTATTCAATGCCACGGGTAAAACCTTGAGCAGGTGGCGAGAACACGTGCGGAAAAACCGTTCCACTGGTAGCGTTCCAAACAACCGCCTGAGTCTGAGTTGCTTGCCCGGTGCATTCACCATTGGCAAAGAGGTCAATGCGAGAAGCACCCCCAGCGATACCACTGAAACCGCCATTAACTGTCATCTCAGCTGTTTCCTGATTTATAAATCCACCAAGGGCCGTGATATTATCAGGAACTCTGTAATCTGCTGATGCTGAAGCAGCCCCCGAGTCATTGGCAACAAAACGCACACAATAGAGAACGCCGCGCTTCAAAGGCATCGCAGCTTGGCTTGCCCATGTATGAGAGGCACTTTCCGCAGCTTCCACATACGGCGACCCCAGTTGGGTCCCACCTACACAGTCGCCACCTTGAGCCTCTGCGCCCTCAAACAATGTCTGAGAAACCGACACAGCGTGGTTCGTCTCAAAAGTGGACAAAAGACTTAGGGTATTAAGGTCATCTGCTGTCACCTGAACGGATGAGAACTCAGCAAAGTCGAGTGTACCCAATGCTATCTGCGCAGTGGCATCCCCTAAGCGAATCACTGCACAATAAGTTGTCCCCCGTGTGACCCACCCCGCAACACCCTCCGTAAAAGTGAAGGACTGCGTCTGAAGTTGATTCCAATCAACCGGTTCGGTGTAGGCTGCTGCTCCACTGCAATCGGTGTTTTTGTAAACTTCAAGTTGGGCATCGTGGGCGGCCAATCCGTCCCAGTTTGCATGGACGGCCAAGCTGCCGGCAACCTGGTCAATGCTCCCTGTGACCGAAGGGTTCCCGCTGGGCAGAGTCAAATCCAGAGCCACTTCCGAGCCACCACCATCGACCGTCTCCAGGTGCACACAATAGCCGCGGCTTCGGGCTAAGTGCTCCCACGCATCGTTGTTTTCCCAATTCAACTCAAAGCTCTGCTCTGCTGCTA
>CAZZDT010000275.1:0-5679 GCA_964652435.1 uncultured Bdellovibrionales bacterium | reverse complement strand
AGCGGACTATACCTACCCACTCTTTACCCCGACGGGTGCCGACCAAGATGCCATTCAAGCCTGGCTCACCAAGCGTGAGAACAGACTCAAAACAGGCTGGGAAGATGGCGGTCCCAGCACTCAGCAGCTGGCCAACCTGGCGGGCAGCCGAGGTGCGGCCGCAGACATAAGAGCTTCCTCAAGCGCGCTCAATGAACACATTCAGGTTGGGAGCAACATGAATCTGGAGGCGCAACTTGATTTGGGCATCACGCTGCTTCAGGACGAACTCTGCCAATCCATTCTGGTGGACACCGGTTATGGCTGGGATACCCACGATGACAACACCCAGCAAAACGGAAATTTCAATCAATTCTTTAAAGAGCTATTGGGCGTGGGTCAAAAACTAACCCGACAACAGCTTGAAGAAGAATTCTTAATTGTCGCACTTTCAGAATTCACCCGAACGCCGAAACTTAACGGCGAAGGCGGTAAGGACCATTGGCCGGTGATCAGTGCTCTGCTCTTTGGCGCCGGTATTCAGGGTGGCCGCACCATTGGGAAAACCAGTGAAACCCTTGGTTCAGAGCCCGTCAATCTCAATACGGGGGCATACGATCCCAATGGTATTGTGCCGGACTACGGAAACCTCATTGCAGGTATCCTTGAGGCCGCAGGCGTTGACAACATCGCAGACTACCTGCCCAATGCAACCCCATACTCAGCCATCCAAGGAGTTTAAAATGCGTTACTTGTTTATTGCATTGCTACTCGCCCTGGCTGGATGCGGAGGCGAAGAAGAAGGTACCGAGGTGGATTGCTCAGTTTCTACAAACTGGACCACTGTGGGCGCACCCTTCATTTATACCTGGTGCACACCCTGTCATAGCCCCAGTCTTGAATCTCTGGAAGATAGAGCAGGCGCTTACCTCCACATTAATTTCGGTTCTTACGAAGATGTGGTGGCATTCTCTGGAGCCATTGAGAATGTGATTTATGAAGACGCTGCCAATCCCATGCCACCGGGCGGCGGTCCATCGCCAGAAGAGTTGGACGCTGTTGCCGAGTGGATAGCCTGCGGCATGCCAGAATAATATCTAAGGTTTCTTGCTTAAGAGCGGAACAAGCTCTTCGGGAATATCCCAGCCATCTGGTGCATCGTGTACCTTAAAACGCTTATGATGCCAGAGCCACTCTTCCGGATGGGCATGGATGATTTGCTCCATACGGTCATTGAGCCGTTGCGTGTTATGGCGCACATTTTCTTTCATGGTTTCAAAAGGCGTCTCAAACTTGAAATTCTCCGCCTTGAAGATGTGCTTGGTATAATCCTTTTTACTCCGATAGGTATAAACCAAGACCAGTTCCCCACCGGCCTCCAAAGCAAACTTAGACGGAGCAGGACTGGTGGAAACCACATGCCCTAAAAACTGACACACAATGGAACGGTATTTCGGCATGTGTTGGTCAACGGCAAACCCAACCATCTCACCCTTTTGCATCACTTCGCGAATGGCTTCTTTCGAACGGCGTGGTGGCAAAGTAAGAACACCGGTTTTCTTACGAACCAGGTTCCAAAAGTCATGGGCCGATTTTGATTTTAAATCGCGATAAATCACATGCAAAGGCAATCCATGAATGGTCATATACCCGACCATCATCTCAAAATTACTCAAATGCAGGGTGACCACACAGGTTCCCTTTTTGCGGTCTTTTGCTGCTTCTAGAATGTGAAAATCAGGTGCATCCATCCGCGCCAATTCCGCGGGCTCTAAAAGCTTCGGCATCCGAAAGCCTTCAACCACTGTTGTAGCCCAAGATACACAAGAGCCACGAACAATTGCGGCCTTTTCGGATTGGGAGAGCGAATCGCCATAAACCCGCTCTACATTCTGGCGCGCCAAACCTACTCGAATGGGAATCAGGTAGTACCAGACTAGACCCATCAAGCGGCCGAAACCCACCACCAGACCAATGGGAAGCATGGAGACAAATTTGCTGAGTAAAATTAAAATAACAGACCCCAGGTTCAACGAGCACTCGGAAAAGTGCCCACGGCACTTCTCTTGGCGAGCATTCATGACCTATTCTGCAGACTCTCGCAATGGGGTCTTCTTAGAGATTAGGCTCACACTGCAGCTCAAGATAGGTCTCAATGCCTTCTCGGATCTCTTCTAGACTCTCTTGATAGACTTTAAAGCGCTCAGCAAGCCTTTCATTGGCCGCCACGTAATCGCCAGCTGCCTTGGAAAAAGTTTCACCAGACTTGTATTGTGGGTTTGCACAAGGCGCGTAGGATGGCGCGCAATAAGCCGCCAAGTCATCTAAATTCGCCAGCAATAACCGGTTCATCTCAGATTTATCTGAGCCAGCTTTATCTGCCGCTAGAATCTTCTGCGCCGCCAGCGCCAACAGGTAAGGTCGCTCTTGCCCATCCGGATACGGACTTTCCAGAATATCGGACATCAAGTATCCAACTTCTTTCATCATCTTATTTTTTCGATTTTGCAACTTAAGCCGGGTAAAAACGATACTGTTCACAGCCTCGCGAGAAGTACTCATATAAGTGACCAACTCATTGAAGTCGACTGGGTCAGAGCCCTCGTCAACAACGGATGCCAGTAAATCCTCTGCTTCCCAAAGACGCTTCGTCGCCACGACCACATCCGAGGGCGTAGCGTGGTCATAATAAACCCGCTCTACTCGCAATTGAATATCAGATATCGTTAAATTGACCTGCGGCAAAAGTTCGCAAGCAGTGAGTTCATCTGCCTCACCTTCGGTCGTTGCCGAACCCAAAGTGGCACACCCAAAAAGGCCCAGTCCTATCCATCCCAAAAATCCCCAGCGACGGAACAACTTCATGCTGGTCCTCATACTTCAACCCTTCTTCGCGGTACTGCTTCGCGACGGGGAAATCTTAGCATGAGGTTGCTGGCCAGAGCCATAGCCACAAGGTCCAAGCGAGTATATAGAAAGGGGTAAACTTACCGACCTGTATATTTAACGAGGAAAAGCATGCGGTCATTGGTCAGATCCATCTTGAATTTCAGTTTGGGCATTATGAAATGGCCATTGGCCCTCTTTATGCTCTACTTACTGCCCGACTCAGCCCTAGAGATGCTTGAGCTGCTAGAAAGCAGCGAGTTGGAATCGCCTCAAGTGGCACCATTTATCACTGGATTTGTGGGCTACACCTTAGCCTGGTTCATTCTTTTCAAACGTTATTTCATGGGCTCTTGGCTTAGCACTCTAGAACACGAGCTTACCCACGGCCTATTCGCTGTGCTCACGCTCCACAAAGTATTGGAAGTGAAAACAAGCTACCTCTCTGGTGGGCATATTCGTTACAGCGGAGGCGGCAACTGGCTCATCACCATCTCTCCATATTTCTTTCCAACCATCAGCTTTATCATTATGGGAATTCTTGCTTTCTTAGATTCCAACCAAAATCCTTGGCTCAACCTATCTCTTGGTATTTCTGTGTCGTACCACATCACATCCACCTGGAAAGAAACCCATTGGGGTCAATCGGACATCAAAGAGGTCGGATATTTTTATTCATTCCTCTTTCTGCCAGCAGCCAATATCATCTCCTATATAGCGATCCTTGCGTTTGTGCTGGGGGGCAGTGAGCAACTCTTCGAATCGCTCTCGTTTATTCAGGAGGCGCTGCCATGGAATCTCTAGGTGGGGAGGAAAACTGGCTCACAGTCGTAAAGCATTACGCCTCCGAACGAGGTATCGATCCGACTTTCGTGCAAATTTTAAACGCATTCCATCCCAAGACTGGGGATACATTCACTGCGAAAAACTTCGAGAATCTCAGGGAGCAAGTTCAGGATATCTTGGGCAATCTACCGCAAGAGATTGTGGCTACATTGCATGGAGAGATAGACAAACCACAAGCACAGCTCTTCTCCCGGCGTTTTGAATCCGTCGTTGAGCTTCTGACCAAACAAGCAAAAGACTTTGTGGAAGCCGGTCTACTGCGTGTCGGCCTTATTGTTCGCACCCATCAAATATTGAATGCACCGGAACCCAGAGCCCTTCGGGTTCGAGCAGTGGCTGATTTCTACTACACACAAGCCGCCATCATTCACCACCGCCCCAAGGACCCAAACCAAGTCAAAGACCATCAAACGCTCATCGACGAAGCCAGCTGGACGCCTTTAGGGGAAGGAGCTTCTTGGAAGAGAGTAGACGGTCTTACCTCGCTGGGACCTATCCATGTAAACGTTCTGAAACTTGAAAATCCATTGCTTCGCACCATGGACTGCCGGGTACAAAGCGCTGGCCAATCCTTGGAAGCATTTGCCCAACAACAAAATGCAATGGCAGCCGTGTCTGGTGGATTTTTTCTCTATTCCGAACCAGATATCCAGGCGCCCAGCAATCGTACCGACCCGGTGGGATTTCTGATGGACCGGGGACAAATCTTAAATCCACCGGTACTTCATCGCGCGACTCTTACCCAGAGCACAAGCGGTCAAATAGCCATTGGACGCTTGGGTCCCGTGGGCATGGATTTTCATTGGGACCAAGGACCCACCTTAAGAATCGAAGCGCATAATCAAGAGACGAATGCCTCGGTCAAAAGCTACAACCGGGCTTACGGAGAAACAACACCTCCCGGTGGAACTCAACTTCTGGTGGTCGGCAATACCATCGTCAATGTGTCGAAGCATTCCCTCCCTATTCCTTTGGCCGGCATGGTCATCTGTTTAGAGGGTGTCGAACCACCCGAACCAGGCACTGTGATTCAATGGATTGGATACCACCAGCAAACCCACGACCCTCTTCAATCCGCCATGGCCGGTGGTCCCATGCTTGTCCAAAATGGCGAGCTTTGTATCGACCGGGAAGCGGAAGATTTTCAGAAGTCTGCGCCGCCTGTTACGTTTTCCCAAGACGAAACATTTGACCAAAATCTTTTACCGAGAATGGCCGCCGGGTTAAACGAGGAAGGCACCCTCTTTTTTGCGGCCATCGACGGACGAAACTTCCACCGAGCTCCCGGTATGACTCTGGAGCAAACCGCTCGTTGGATGCAGGCTTTAGGCTGTACGACGGCCATGAATCTAGATGGCGGTTCGTCGAAACGCATGGTGGTTCAAAACCAAGTTGTAGATTTATCAAGTACTGAGGTGGTGGGAACCAAGGCAGGGAAAGAATCTATACGTCCAGTACACAGTGCTATTCTTATTTATCCGAATCAAAAACCAGAATAACGCGCTCCCCAGTGACGGGCCTGAACCAGAGAGCGCATTATCTCGTCATAAAGGTTTAGAATGGACGGCCTTCACCAATGTGCTCACCGCGTACCCACTCGCGTAAGTATTCACGCAAAGCGTTGGTTTCTTCCTCATTCAATTCACCATCACCGTCGGCGTCAAACTGCTCAAGCATCGCAGCGCGGCGTGCTTCACATCGTGACTCACGGCCTTCTCTAGCAGCGGCACGTTCTGCCGAAGAAACCTCTCCATCACCGTCAGTATCAATTTCTGCCAAGCGCTGAGCGCGGCGCTCTTCGTGGGCGGCACGGCGTGCATCACGAGCCGCTTCTTTTTCTTCGTCACTCAAGTCGCCTGAGCCATCTGCATCAAAGTTTTCCAGCAAATATGCTCGCTTGTTTTCACAACGAGCAACCAGGTCACCTTCGAGAACAGCGCGCTCTTCATCGCTCAAGTCACCTGAACC
>CAZZDT010000274.1:0-5690 GCA_964652435.1 uncultured Bdellovibrionales bacterium | reverse complement strand
GCGTGGAACTGAAGCTTTTTGAGACCATGAAATTTAAGGTCGTCATCGGTGTGATTGACTTTAACCTTCATAGAGAGCTTCACACAGGTCTTGGCGCCAGACGGCGGAAAACCAAAAACCTCAGTACAGCCAACAAAACTGCCAATGCTGCCCTTATAGCGAAGTCCCACTTCAGCGTACTCTTCGCCTTCGAATTTCAGAGTAGCTGGAACATACTCCTCGGCAACGGGGTCTGCATCCAAAAACGCCATGTTCTCGGGATCAACTTCGAGCTCAAATGTAAGAACCTCGGACCGATCAAAAATCGAACTGGCATCATCCTGAGGGTCGCCAACATAATCCGGTACCGGATCGGGTTCAGGCTCAGGCGTTGGGTCTGGCGCAGCTGGGTCTGTACTGGATGGGTCTTGACCCAAATCATCAGTCACAGCGTCACCGCTACAAGCAGGAAGTGAAATCAACGCGGACAAAAACAAACAAACCAACAATAGATCTCTCATGCTATTAGTGTGCGCCGAGAAAGCACTGATTTGCAACCGGTGAAAGATGGAATCGGGCGAAACCCGATGCTCAAAAATACTAAATAAAATCGGGAAACTGGGCGACTAAGCGGGCAAGAAACCTACTCTTCTTCTAGCTGTTCCCGAAGCTGACTCAATACATCCTCAACAAGACCCGCCAATGCCTCGAGAGCTTCCATATTCCCTTTTTCGCCCAACATATAAACGATGTTGGCCAAGGCAAGCGGGACAAAGTTAGGCGCATTCTTCGCGCCCCGTGAATAAGTAATCAAACCATCCATGAATGCAGCCAGTAAGTCGTCAGACAATGGCTTAAAATTCTTGTTGGTCTCGCTCACCAGAAAAGCACCGGTTTGGCTGATGCTGAACTCGTGCCCACCAATATGAAAAATCTCCCGCGCATCCTCATTACGAAGATTCATGGCAATGGTAATTTTCTTGAGTACTTTATTATTGTCCACGCTAAGCTGCCTTTCTCGATACTTTGAGAAGGTCGGCCTTATCGCTCTTGAATTGAATGTGCAATGACTGGGAACCGAAGTTAATCGATGAACTTTGAGAAAAACGTCCACATCTCAGCGCTCACATGGATATCCATATTCCCACTGGACCCGGGCCAGTCGTGACCACCGCCAACAACTTTATAGAGCCAAACTTCATTCACTTTGGACTCTGACCAATAGCGTTCGAAAACAATATTGCTACCATCGCTTGGGTTAGAATCCTCCAAGTCGGTGACTGAGGAAAGCTCAAGGCCGTTGAGGTCGACCCAGAAGTTCATCATGGTAGGAACATCTGGGTACGCACCCCATCCATCCTCGTTGTCCATATCACCTTCCCAGTAGGTCACGTAATCTTGCGTGCCATGAATCTCAAACACCGGCATCGGGTTTTCTGGGGAACACGTTTCGTAGATGGATTGCAAAATCATACCGGCAACGGGAGCGATTGCTTTAAAAACATCTGATGCCTGACACGCCAACATGTAGCTCATGTCCCCTCCATTAGACATTCCCGTGGCAAAAACATTCTTATCACTCAAACGATACGTCTCTTGAAGACTCGCAACCAACGCTCGGATAAAGCCAATATCATCTACGGCGGCATCTTCACCGGAATGAAAATCATAACCCACGTTAAAGAATCGATTCCCTGCTTCATCCCGTAAACCCTGTGGGTATGCCACCACGAAACCATTGTCGTCGGCCACCTGGTTTAAACCCGAATAGTCCATGATGTTTCCAGCGGAACCGGTGTACCCGTGCATAACAATCAAGAGCGGCGCATGTTGAGGAAGATTCTCAGGAATGTGCAGAAAATAACGCCGGTCTTTTCCGTCATGAACAAACGTCAAGCGCTCTGTTAAACTCTCAGGAGAAACCCAAGGCTCTTCATTGTCGCTGGGTTCAGAACCATCGGTTTCATCGGGTGTATCTGCATCATCTGAACCATCCGGGTCACTTGGGTCGGTGGATGTTTGGTCCCCCTCCATCTCTTCAGATGGCGAAGTTTCCAGCTCTGCCTCGGAGCAGCCCAAGAGCGCGCCTCCGAGAGGGAAAAGACAGAGCCATAATACAATCAACGCGTTTTCTTTAGTCATAAAAACAATATCCGAGTCTTCATCGACAAAAGCAACCCGTCCTAATTGAATACGCTCACCACTTTAATACGAACCTTCGAGGTAGTACTCGAGCGTAGAATTCGAGGCCGTGTAGCTTGCCTCTCCCGCAACAACCCACTCTCCATCCAAAAGCTCAAGCAATTGCTCGTCTCGGTAGGCAAAAGTGAACTCCTCTCCATCGTACTCTGCTACGGTGAAGCCACCCACCTCACAAGAAGACGCAACATCGGTAACAATCGTAATATCTACATAGCGTACTAAAAACGCAAAGCTGCAGCCTTCGCACGCCGGCACCGACTCAACCGCCGAAAGAGTCCAGGTTGCCTGACACAAAACCTCTTCGTCACCATCCTCTGGATAATGAAGGATCCAAAACTCCGACATACCATCGAATGATGTGCCCGGGCTTACTTGGGCCTCACCATAGATGAAAGCTTCGTGGGTAAATAAATCATCGTCGTAAATCTCGTCTTCATTCCCGTCATAAGGTTGGGCCACCGAGCCAGGAGGTTCTGTACTGGCCGATCCCGGAGCCACATCGCCACCAAACCATTCATCCGTAAATGAAGATTGAGTATTCGATAGAGAATCACCATCCCCACAAGCAACCAACACAAGTGCCATTAACGTAAGCATCCACCGTATCATGTAAAGACCCCTTCAAGAACGCCTCGGCAGTCAATGGTCGTGCCACCAATACCGCGAATGGTTTCCACCGGCATATTGTTCACATTCAAACCCATGCTCTGACACACAGTGGTCAAAAATTTCTGGTGAGGCACTCCCATGGATGTGGTGGTCCCTAAGTCCCATTGCCAACCGGCATAGGGGGTATTTCGTGGATAATGCATGTACCGCCCCATCTGCATACCTTGTCCACCAGCCATCACAGCAGGCCAGCGGTCAAAGCCATGAGCCCCATCCGCGACTTCAACCACCCACAGACACAACGTATTGTCCAACATGGTGCCATTGCCTTCGGGAACAGCATCAAGAGCGCTCAAGATAGCGGCAAAGTGTTGCGCATGTAGTTCGGTATAATGCGTCATGGCCTCTTGAGCATCCTGACTTAGATACACGTTGTGTGCATACTCATCATGGATGTCTCCCATGCGATCAGGAATCACCAGGTCACCCGGAATGGTATCCATCGCAACCGTAAAAATACGAGTCAGGTCACAGGCAAAAGCGGCCGACATCATTTTTACAGTCGCCGCAAAATCCTTCTCGTAGTCTTCAATACCCACTGGAACGATATCACTCGAATCACACGTGAGATTGCTTAAGCCTTGCACCTGTTGTTCAAGGCTGTGCACCAACTCCCGATGGGTCTCCAACTTGATTTTATCTTCTGAGCTAAGTCGACCGGATAAATTGGCATAACGAGATTTGACCTTATCCAGTAGACTGCCATGGGCACCCCAAACCTGCTCGGAAGAAGACAAATTGTTCGAGCCACTCAAGCCAAAAAGGCGCTGATATGTCTGTCGTGGATTTTTCTCCACGGGCAAAAACTCTTTAGCACGGCTAAAATTGGTTAGAGACGGCGGATCACCGATACCAGTTTCAATAGACCGAAACCTATCCGGGCGCGCCAAAACATCGGCTATACGCTGGTCAATGGATGCTGCACCAGCCAATGGAATGCCTGAAACCAATTCGCTATTGGCACCGGTTAAGGCATGAACATAAGCGAGTTCGTGGCGTAAACCCGAGGCATCGGCTTCAGCCGAAACCAAAGCAAGCCCATCAACAACCATAAGTTTATCGCGATGAGTATGAAGGGGTCGTAATGCCGGACTGAATTCATTCACCGGCACATTGGTTAGGTCTTTGGCCCAATGTTGGTTCTCCGGTAAGCCAGGCCATCGCATTTTCCACCCGTCATACCAGGTACCATGTTGCGTAAAGAAAACAACCATACGTTTCGGTGGGAGCGCATCTGTAGCATGCGCACTGCGGGGAAGCAGTGAAGGAAGAAATAAACTGCCGCCAGCAAGTCCCATGGCCGCCAAAAAATCACGTCGGTTCATTTTTAAATCTTTACTCATTGTGCAGCCCTCTTGTGACGAAACGGAAAACTAGAAGCGATATTGACAATCAACTCGGGAATATCCCCTTCTGAGCCCCAAAACCCATTGCCCAATACGCTAAGAAAACCTTTATCCCCACCGGTCTCTGTTCGACCAAAAGCGTACCTAAACCACTGTTTTGTATGACAGTCATGAACTGTCTTACTTTGGGACAATCGTTTGGCAAGCTCCACGGCATTCGCAACCGGGCCATCAACATCTTCTGTCCCGATGATTTCGCCCGATGAGTCTACTGGGTAGCCATTGTCTTGAGTTCGAAAGACTCCCAGAGAATCGTAGTTTTCAAAGGTGAAGCCGATACCATCAATACTCTTATGACAAGATGCACAGGCGGGATTGGTTGAGTGATTTTGGTACCTCTCTCGATTCGTTCTCGGCGCTTGACCATTATTCATTTCGTCTAAAGCGGGTACATCGCCAGGAGGCGGAGGTGCCGGGAAACACAAGACCCTGTCTTTGACGAAAACACCTCGAAGAATCGGCGACGGATAAACCGGTTTTGAATGCGCATGGAGAAAACCCAACTGAGTTAAAACCCCTGCTCGCTCTTCCTGGTTTAATTGAACTCCATAAAATGTCTGGTCATATTCAAATCCTAAGGCTTCAAGGTCAGCCTGCCACTGGACAGCATCGGTACTGGTCTGGTCAATCTCAACACCGTACAACTGTGCTGTTGCCGGCGTGACATACGTTTTAGGTGAAGTAAGTATTCCTGAGAGTTTACCGGTACCGCGAAAAACTTCGTCCAATACGAATATTTCTGGTTCGTAACGCATGGCGGGTTGCAGAATTTGATGCAAATAATCGGATCCAGCATCTCCATCCATATGCGATAGATAGACCGTAAAATCCAAACTATTGGTGCCAATCACATCAAGGTCTAAAAACTGACGGTAAAAATTCAACACTCCTTGATGTGCTTTAGCATCACCAAGCATTCTCCAAGCTTGCTCTGTGATAACCTCTCTCTGCGTCAGTTTATCTTGTCTAGCCAGTTCAAGGAGTTCTGCATCCGGCATAGTGTTCCAAATGAAATATGACAACCGCGTTGCAATTTCCCAGGACGTCAAAGGAACAAATGAAGTGCCGTCCAAGTCCACTGCTGCCGTTCCAACCTCTGGAAAATAGATAAATTCGGGCGCCATCAAAACATAAGCCATCATCAACTGCAGCGCGCCTTCCACATCATACTCAACGGTCCAACCTCGAAAATCGTTCAAAAGCTGTTCTTGCTCCGCGGAATCCAGGTCGCGACGCCATGCACGCCCCGCCAAATCCAAAAGATAATTCTCAGCGCAGACCTGAGTTAAGTCTTCACAACTCACCTGGGAGTCAATTTGCTCGGATAACTGTCCGGCAATTTTGATGGCGTTGCGATAATATGCATCGGTCAATCCCGGAGTAGCAGTATTCACAGCCACATTGTTATCGAAACCATCAACTCGCAATTGAAAG
>CAZZDT010000273.1:0-5703 GCA_964652435.1 uncultured Bdellovibrionales bacterium | reverse complement strand
ATCATTGGCGAAGGCGTTTGTACTGGTCGTGATTTGGTTAACGAGCCACCGAACGAACTTTATCCAGAAAGTTTTGCCGACCGTGCGAAAGCCATGTCGGACGAAATTGGTCTCAAGATTAAAATTATGGGCCCAACTCAGTTGAAGAAGATGGGTGCCAACTTGATTATGGCCGTTGGTAAAGGAAGTGAGCAAAAGCCTCGTCTGGTTCACATGACCTATACGCCCGAGAACGCAGCGGACCGTAAGAAGAAGCCAATCGTATTTGTTGGTAAAGGTATCACCTTCGATTCCGGTGGACTTTGCATCAAGCCAGCGAGCGGCATGCAGGGCATGAAAATGGATATGGGCGGCGCAGCTGCGGTTATGGGTGCTATGCACGCTATTGGTCGCTTGAAGCCAAACGTACCGGTACATGGTATTTTGTCTTGCGCGGAAAACATGCCGGCGGCCAATGCTTACCGTCTTGATGATGTTGTAACGAGCATGCAGGGCATGACCGTTGAAATCAACAATACCGATGCTGAAGGTCGTTTGGTCTTAGCAGACGCTTTGCATTATGCGACAGGACTTGAGCCAGAGTGTATCATCGACCTCGCTACTTTGACCGGCGCAATTGTCGTTGCTTTGGGTGGTTCCGTAGGACTCTTCAGCAACAGCGATGAGTTGGCGGGTGATTTACTCATGCACTCAGACAATGCCGGTGAAGACTTCTGGCGTATGCCTTTGACTCAGAAACTCAATGACATGCTGAAGAGCGATATCGCCGATACCAAGAATACCGGTGAGCGAGCTGGTGGTTCCATCACGGCTGCACTCTTTTTGCAGAAGTTTGTTGGTGACAATACCTGGGCGCACTTGGATATTGCAGGCGCAGCTTTTGGAAGTTCAAACTCCGGCGCTTCTACCAAGGGTGGAAGTGGCGCAGCGGTAGCAACACTGGTTGGTCTTGCTACAGCTGATTCTTAATTTAGGACAGCATGACGCGTTGGCGTAATCTTTTAAGAGAAGCCAAAGATCTTTTGACGGCTGGTCGGTTGTATGAAGCTTTGCAGCTTTGTGACCGAGCGGCCCTTGAAAGTGAAGATGCGCGCTATGGGTCGGCCCTGATTCGCGGGGCCATTCATCTTGAACTTGGTGATCCCACCGCAGCTTTAAGTGCCTACCAAGCGGTGGCGGATTTAAGCCGCCCCGATGCCGAACTCGATTGTGCGCGAGGTTTGGCTTATTTTGAATTGGCTCAAATTCCAGAGGCAGAGGCAGCCATTCGAAGTGCTTTGTCACTTGATGAGCGCCTGGCTCAGGGCCATTACACCATGGGTCTGATCATGGAGCTCAAGGGAAGTCGTGAGGCGAATCAGTATTTTCGCCGAGCGCGTGAGCTTGCTCCTCGCCAGTATCCTGAGGATTGCAGCCGAACCCGCGAAGAGTTTGAGGACATTCTGAATCGAGCGGCGGCTACGCTCCCAGAAAAGGTACTTGAACAGCTCAAGCAATTCCCGATTGTGGTGGCAGATTTGCCTGTACTTGATGAATTACAGAAGGTTCAGCCGCGGATGTCTCCCCAATCTCTGGCTTTGGTTCTTGGGACCAACTTTGGCAACGGTGCTCAACCTTGTCTTTTGATCTTTAAGCGCAATGTTGAAAGGGCGTTTAGAGAAGACGAATTGATTGAGGAAGGCGTGAGATTGGCCGTTATTCAAGAGTTTACCCGTGCTTTGGGCCTCGAACACGCCTAGATGCGGTTTTGGCTCAGTGCATCATATGTCTTGTTGAAGTGGCATACGGCTGCTATGGCCCTGGTTCAAGAGTAATAAGCGCAGTAGGATATCCACTATGGTCACCGAAGAATACATTCCCTCGTTCGATGGTACTCAACTTTTCACTGAAACCTTTGGAGAAGGGGATGTCCCCGTTGTTCTCTGTGATGGTTTGGGTTGTGACGGATTCATCTGGCAACACTTAACGCCGGCGTTTCGCGATAAGTGTCGATTTTATCATTTCCACTATCGGGGTCATGGGCTCTCCAGTGAGCCAGCGGTTGAGAATGCAACCACAGTTCGTGACTTGCGTTCGGACTTGGCTGCGGTGATGGATCACTATGGGTTGGAAAAAGCACTCTTGCTGGGTCATTCCATGGGTGTGCAGGTCATCTTAGATTTCGCGATTCAATATCCAGAACGCACCATGGGGCTTGTACCGATGTGTGGCAGTTATGGTCACCCGCTCGATACATTCCACAACACCGATATTGGTGGGAAAGTTCTGCCGCACCTGCGTCGCTTGACGAGTTTATCGCCGCGTATTGCTCAGAAGTTTTGGACGAAAACGCTGACCACTGAGCTTGCTTACCAAGTTGCCGTGAATTTGGAAGTGAACGGTAAGGTTCTTCGTCGTGAAGAGTTTGGGCCTTATTTTCAGCATTTGGCGGCCATGAATGTGAACGTCTTCTTAGGTGTGGTTGAGGGTTTGATGGACCATTCCACCGAGGCGCAGCTTCCTGGTGTGAATGTACCATCGTTGGTTGTAGGCGGTCAGCACGATACGTTTACGCCGGGTTGGCTCTCGGAGCGTATGGTTGATTTATTGCCTGACGCCGAGCTTTTGATGATTCCGGGAGGTTCCCATGTGGCGCCGATTGAAATCCCTGAACTGCTTCACCTAAGACTCAAGAAATTTATTGAAGCTCGGGTGGTTCCACAGCTTGAATCTAAAAAGGCCAAGACGAAAATCACGAAGCCCAAGGTGAAGGTAGAAAAATCGTCGGACAAGAAGAAATTAGATACGAAAAAAGCAGAGAAGAAACAGGCTAAAAAGGCCGATAAGGCTGCGGCAAAATCAGCCAAGCAATTCTTAAACGTCTGGGACGAGACGGTTCAGGAAGCCGAAGCTGAAGCAAAAGCTGAGCTTAAGGTTGAACCCGCTGCGAAAAAACCAAAGAAGGCTAAGAAGCCTAAAAAGGACAAAAAGGGTAAGTCATCCAAGTCCAAGAAGGATAAGTCGAAATCTCAAGCTTCGGCGTAAAGCCTAAATAGAGCTTCATTTAAGGCTCTTTGGCCGCCTCTTCTTCACCATCCTCTCCCTCAGCCTTGGTGGCTACTTTCGGGCCTTCCCATACAAGCTGACCGGACTCTAGCATCTGAGAGCCGTAGTAGGGATTGCGAATCGGGCCTTTATATTGAAGCCAAGTTGCGTTTGCGACCGGGCAATAAATCACATCGATATCGGGAACGTTTGAGATATTGGCCCAAGTGGCCATGGGTTTGGACAGCCCTTTAAAGTGGAGCCGTAAATCAGCCAAGCTTTTGGCTTTGTACATTTTTCGAGCAGCTACTCGAAGCTGTTTGGGCAAAGTTCGGTACAATGGCGAGAAGTCGGTGGGTAGCTTTTTGATATCAAAGTTTTTTAGTTTCAGAGCAATTAAACCTGCCGAGCGACTGACTCTCCAAGTTGAATCTTCTGCTAAGTATTTTTGGATTTCGAGATAGACTTGAAGCACTTCTCGCATAAGCTTTTCAAGAGCCATTTCGTCCACAGCTGACTCGTCATCGTTTGCTTGTGTACCTTCGGGGGGCGGTGGTAGCTCTTCAGCACTGTCTTTCGATTGCGCGAAGACGTTTGCCCCCGTGAGCAAACTCAATGAGATGACGAGCAATATCGCGAGCTTTTTCATAACCTAAGATCTGGCCTATTCCTCGTCCGATGAAAAGGTATAAGTGGCACCAACTCTTACTTCCGCGATCCAAAACAGACGGTACTTTTTTTCTCCATCGGGATTGGTTCGTTCGGACATGGTCATTTCCGTACGCGGGGTAATTCCGAGTTCACCAAAGAATGGGACACCGCCCATTTTGACAATGCGGCCCATACTACCGCCTACCGATAGTCTTTGCTCGCCAGCATCTTCATCAAGCAGGTGAGCAACACCCAGGTGAAGCCTCGCATACCAACCAGGGAAAAATTCAGCGGTCATCGTAGGACGAATTTGTAAGTCCGTTTTGCCCCGTCGCATGGCATCGATCATGTAGTTGATACCAAGTTCAACTCTAAACATTTTGTCGAGTTGGTAGCCGGGTGAAATCATCAAGCTCGTGGCGCGAGCCTGGCCTGATGGAGGCGGCTTAAATTGTATTTCTTGTCCTAAGCTCATGGCCAAAGTGAGATCTCCGGCGTAAGCAACAGGGGTGATAAAACTAATCGTTAAAAACATCGTCAGGGAACAGACGAGTCGACGCCCAACATGCACAATCATGGCTCCTACCTCCTTCCGCATAAAGCGGCCTCTCCACGGTTACATTATACCGTGAATGGGAAGATGCAGCACCTATCTTTCCAGATTTTCCTAACTTTTTCAGTTTATTGGCGGATTATCCGTGGCGTTTGATGGCTTCGTCGATGTCTTCAGCCAGATGCCCATCTGCTCCACCACGGGCTTGCTCTAGGGCCTGATGGGCTTTTTCGGAAGGAATGAGGCCCAAAGAACGGGCAGCGACGTCTCGCATGGGATCGTTTAAGTCTTTGAGAATATTGATGAGATCGTCTGTAGCGCTTGGATGTTGGGATTCAGCCATAAAATGAATGGCTGCCGCACGCTCAGCGAATTTTCGGCTTTGGAGCTTGGCTTTGAGGTAGTTTTGCCCCTCGGAGTCCTTCAGTGCACATAAGGCTGCCGCTGCTTGGAGTTTGTCGGCCCATGCCATGAGAAATTTACCCAAGATGGCTCGAAGAGACGCAATTGCGGTGGGATCGCCCATGGTTCCGAGTGCTCGAATGGCGTCGAGACGCAAAGCCTTGGACCGCATAGCTCCGAGAAGCAGCGGGGTGGCTCTGAAGTCTTGGAGTTCAGCTAAGGCGATGGCGGTTTCAAAGCGCACATGGGTGAGCGAGTCGTCCAAGAGCTGAGCCATGGCTTCTTGAACTGGATTTTCAACACCTTGAATTTCTCGAGTGCGCAAACGATCACCAATGGCGCAAACCGCTGCGGCTCGTTCGCCGGGATGTTCGGAGCGCATCAATTCCACAAGCTCTGGGATAGAGGCTCCATCAAGTTCGTTATCGGATGATTGCTCAGTCATTGAAACGGCGAGTAAAGAAGCAGCGGGAAGCTGTCAAGTCAGCTGGATTCATCGGTTTTCGGAGTCGGCTTTTTTTTGGGTTTTCGTTTTCGTTTTCGTTTTTTCTTAGTGGCGCCAGCCTCTGTCTTATTTTCAGTTTCCTTGGCGGACTTTGCTTTGGGTTTCTTTGGACTTTGGCTTTTTTCGCTTTTCGCCTCTTCTGGACTTTTGGGCTTTTTCTTTTTCTTCGGTTGGTCGGGTTGCGTGGTTATGCGCTCCACTTGCGATGCATGGTATTCTTGCATGCCACCATCGTTGAGGAAGACGCGCACTTTTTCCCGGAGCACGTCGAGGTCGCGGACTTTACCGTCACCATCTGGAGTTGCCACCCGTTTACCTGGCTTGGGAAGGCCTTTCGCTTTCTCTTTGTAGAGGCCGTGTTCATATTCGAGGCAGCATCGAAGCCGTCCGCAACGCCCCGAAAGTTTTTGCTGATTGAGCGTTAAGTTCTGATCCTTGGCCATGCGAATGGAAATGGATTTGAATTCAGGAAGAAACGATGAGCAGCAAAGCTTACGCCCACAGAGCCCTGTTCCGCCCACATGGCGAGCAGCATCGCGAATTCCTATTTGACGCAGTTCAACTCGAT
>CAZZDT010000272.1:0-5709 GCA_964652435.1 uncultured Bdellovibrionales bacterium | reverse complement strand
AAAGACTACACCCCGCCCTCCCGCTTTGAACCCAAACGGGACACACTTAACGAGGCACTGGCTCATGCATCCATGCCCGCCGATGAACTGCTGGGCAAATACTGCACGCATATGTACCACCGGATGGGTTCTTACGAAAAAGCCGCATCAGTTCTAGAGTTAGACCGCCGAACGGTCAAAAACCATGTGCAGCCAGAGCTCTTGGCCACCCTGCAAAAGGGTTAATGCATCAAGCTAAATTAGCTTCGCCTGTTGAGACGCTCCCTCGACACGTTTATAACGCCCTTGCCTTTTAAACCTTTCGGAGGAAAACGATGAAATCCAGTATCCTAAAGACTCTTAAAATTGGTTTGGTTGCAGCTTTCACGCTCACAACAACTCCTGCGCTGGCTCAGGACTGGACCAGCTACCCCTTTTCCTTCTTCGTTGAATCCAGCACATCGCCGATGCAAATCAAAGGTATGGCGGATGTTCACGTATCCGATTGGGAAACCTATGGAACAGGAAGCTCTGAAGGCCGTATGGCGTTGCCACTAAGCGGCGGCAATACCAACAATCCCTTGATGCCCGGCATCAAGATGGGTTTTGCATCGAATGTATCTCCGTTTCTGGATTTAACCCTGGACGTAAGCATCAATTTCAGTTCCATGATGGTTCTTACCATCACCGGCGGCGCTGATATCTACCTGGTCGAAATCGATAACTTTAGAATGGGTACCATGGTCCGTATGGGTTATATGGTTGCCAACATGACCGCTGGTGCAGCACAGGTTCTGCCAGGCAAAACACCACCGGTTATCATCGATGACATTGGAACTTTCAATACGGGTGACGACATTGCTGCTGAACTCACGGGCATTGTAACTCAAGCGGGTGTGGTCAATGAATTTTATATCTCACCGGACCTGGGACTTCGATTCGAGGCAGGCTTTCAGTACGCCTACATCAATCAACTGAACATCATCACCGGAACAGGTGACAACCGCATCGAACTGCCAGTTGATAATGCTGCAGTTGTTGAACCGGTTGAAGGCTCAACCACTCAAGCAGGCATTGATCCTAAAGGGCAATCGCTGGGTCTGACGGCAAGTGTTGGTCTCGTTTTCCGCTTCTAAGGCGCGCTAAACGAACACAAAACTTCGAGGTTTGAATAACAGGCTTCAAACGTGGTCAGGTTCAGGCAATCCTGGACCTGACACGAACCCCACCCGGTTTCCGTGACAACGCCCAAAGCACATTGAGGCGCATCCGTAAAAAGCCCACAAGGCTGACTCATGGATTCAAACACATTCAGTAAACATTGTGACTCTGCTGGTGAAGCAGATTCACACGCGTAATCGTATCCTGGGCAGTGGCCCACAACATCATCGAGCTCAACACAAGACTCGCTCACACAAGTGCTGGCTAACTCGGCCACACATGCATCGTAGTCGTAACCTAAGCAGCTTTGAATTTGGCAGTACTCGTAGGCAGAATCGTCGAGCTGTCCACCGTTGCACTGCTCACCATCCATAACCTCGCAGTAACCACCCACTGCCGGACCAATCTCGAGAATGCATTCACCCACTGCACTGTTTTCACAGCCCTCTGGCGGTGGCTCACATTGAGAAAAGAGTCCCCAAGCAATGTCGCATGGCGTTAAGCCAGTATCCGGCGTGCCTTCGTCTGGCGTTTCGGATTCGTTGTCATCTGTGTCCGGTGTATCGGCATCCGTATCGTCGTCGGGAATGATGGGCGCATCGTCGCCGTTGGGAACGCTGGATGGGTCCTCAGCCTCGCTGGTATCCTCGGTGGACCCATCGGTCCAATCTTCGGGAATACTGCTCACAGTGGGCTCTACGCCGCAGCCAAAGAGTGAGTAAGCAAGAACCAAAACAATTATTCTGGGATATAACGCCATAATTGCCCTTCGCAGGTCGGGGCATTTCAGGTTGAGAAAATCCAATGAAGCTCATAGTACAAGTGAAAACAGCTACTTAGAAATAAAAAAAAACGGCCCCAACCCGAAGGTTAGGACCGTTCTCATGCTTTTAAGCTTAAGCCTAAATCTAAGCGAGGCTTAGAAGTGTGCTTGAACGCCCAAGTAACCGATTGGTACGAGAACTGTCATTGTACCGGTTAGGTCACCCAAACCAACAGTTGCACCAGTTACGAGTGCAACGTGATCGTTCATTGGGAAAAGTGCATGTACCGGAATATCAAGACCTAGCATCATGTCGCCGCCGTCAGGAATAAAACCATTTACAGCAACACCTGTCTTAAGGATGAACATATCCATGTCCATGTAGTACATACCACCAGCGGCAAAGCCAATGTTGGTAATTTCGTTATCCAAATCCATCGCAAGACTGAAACCAGCCATGACTTCTACATTGTCCATGATGAAGTAACCAACGGTTGGAGATACATTAAGTACCATTGCATCACCAACGGTGAACGCTGCCGCGCCGCCTACTTCCATTGTACCTTCAGTTGTTTGAAATGCTGCCATTGCCTGGCTTGAAACCATCAATGATACAATTCCGACCAATGTTGCTAATTTTTTCATCTGACCCCTCCTATGGGTTTTTGTTGTGGTGCTGGTACTGACCTAGCAGACCAACGCGCTCTTGTTTAGAAATTTGCGCGCTTTTTTTTGTCTCAAATCGAAACTCCAGCAATTATGCGGGTGAGCCGCGATTCAGTGAAACACGTTTCAGATGCATGGGCGTGGTGCAAATTTCAATTTCTCAAAATAACCCAATGCGTCATCCAATGTTTCAAAACAAAACAGCATGCGTGGACGATGATTTAATCATCAACCACCTTATGAACCGAAAGCTCAAAGCCCCTTTATCAAAGACTCACGAATACTCGCCAAACCGACTCTACAGGTGCTATACAGTGATTTGAGCCCATATACGTTAACCTCAAACAAAAGAGTTCATTATCTCAATTCAAGAAACATTGGATCGCGAAGGTCTGACAATTTCTTTTCCAAAATGGGAAAATAAGTTTTATTTGGATTTCAGCGCGTACGTGCGAAAAGAAATTCGCACCTTGAGACAACCCTATTTCATCGGCTTAGCAGGCATACAAGGATCGGGTAAATCCACCCAGGCCAAAGTGATGAAAGAATACTTTGCGTCTCAATTTGGCATGACCACATGCATATTCTCTATTGATGACTTTTATCGTAATCAAACAGAACGAAACTTATTAAGTGAACGGATACACCCACTTCTTAAAACTCGGGGTGTACCAGGTACGCATCATGTTGATGCACTGCATTCAGTCCTCGATGCCTTTAAACAAGGTGCACCCGGCTCAAAGGTTGTGATCCCACAATTTGATAAGTCCATAGACAACCCCAAACCGGAATCAGATTGGAAGGACCAAACACTGCCCGTAGATATCGTGATATTTGAAGGATGGTGTGTTGGAGCAACAGCCCAGGATGATGAGAAACTGGTTAGTCCGGTTAACAATCTTGAAAGAGATGAAGATTCGAAAGGCATCTTTAGAAAATACGTAAACCAACAATTAAGTGAGCAATACGAGGCATTGTGGCAACGGCTCGACACGATCGTTTGGATGCAACCTTCACAATTCGAAATGGTTTATACGTGGCGCAAGAAACAAGAAGCGCACATGAAACTCACTGCAACCGATGGTTCAGCGAGAAAAATGGATGAAGCAGCCTTAAAGCGGTTCATCATGCATTACGAACGCATCAGCCGACATATGATGGATACAATGCCACAAAGAGCAGATTGGGTTATTGAGCTTAACGACGACCAAAGCCCCAGAGACGTTAAAGGCCCAAGTGCTCATTCATAGCTTCAGCAATAAGCTTCACACGTTCAGAATCAACCGGCGCCAAAACGTTACCGCCCTGCTTTAAAGCGGTGCCAACAATGGCTCCGGTAGCGTACGGCATTAACGCAGAAACAGAGTCCAGCGTTAAACCTGAACCAAGGTAAACCGGCTTACCGGCAGCTGCTTGATGCACCGTTTTCAGCCGTTCAGTTTCAATCGGTTGCCCAGTGGCTCTGCCGGTCACAACCACGCCATCGGCTAAACCACGCTTCAAGCAGTCTTCTGTTGCGGTCACGGGGTCAACTGGAACCAAGGGTTCAGCGTGCTTCACCAATACGTCAGCCAAGATAGCAACGTTTTCGGCTCCCAGCTCTTTGCGATACCGAAGCGTTCGCCAAGCTTCGCCTTCAATGATTCCCTGGTCCGTCAGGTAAGCGCCCGAGTGAACATTGACTCGAATGAATTGAGCTCCCGTTGCGGCCGCAATCCCCAACGCACTTTGTGCATCGTTTCGAAGGCAATTCACACCAATCGGTAAACCTGCACTGGCCACACAAGCACCGACCACACGCGCCATCAATGCAACTTGATGGGGTGGCAACCGATTTCCAGCATCGCCTTTTTGAAAAGGAGCAGAGCCAAAGTTCTCAACAATGATGCCGTGCACACCACCTGAGACCAATGCATCAACATCGCGCAAGGCATGGTCTACAACTTGGGTAAATGAAGTATCCGCTCCAGCCTTGGGATCACCAGGCATGGGCGGTAAATGAATCACACCGATTAGTCCTCGAATCATGAGGCGTTTTACACAAGCAAAGCTTGTCAAACCAGAGGCCAGCCCAGGGGAAGCACAAAAAAAGTGAGCATCAAGCCCGCTTCAATAACCAACTCATGTTGGGTCTCACCCTAGAAACCTCTGGAATCTCCGCCAACAAAGGGCAGCCATTCTCGATACCGGGCCTTGAAACCGCTGGCTTCTAAGACGCCACGCCATTTGGGTTGCCGCGGCAGTGTTAAAAGCGGCATCCCTGCCTCTTCGGGGGTTTTATCGCCTTTTGCTGTGTTGCAAGGGATACAACTGGTCACCACATTGGTCCAAGAGTGCTCCCCGCCCCGCGACCGCGGCATGACATGGTCTAAATTCAATCGCATCTTGGGTAAAACGGCGCCACAATACTGGCACGTGTGGCTGTCTCGCAGAAATATGTTGCCGCGACAAAACCGGACATGACCGGTTGGAAACCGGCTGTAACGTTTCAGCACGATGATCCGGGGCACACATATCGGGCCACTCACACTACCAATCGTGTCGTCTTCAACGCCGGGTTCGACGTCGAGCCATTTACTTAAATCGAGTTGTTGATATTCGCTGTCGAGAGCATACGCACTTCCGATGAAGAGCATACCGAACGCACGCCGTGCACCAATCACATTCACGGGCTGATAACTTTTGTTTAAAACCAACACATGTGGGTTCGTCATCATGATGTATTGTATGGTAGTGCAATTTTAGATCACCAGCAACAATTTCATAAACCAGTTTATCATATTTCATCACCACCCTTATGAGTTTCCTAATGAAAACCAAATAAATTTATCCAACAAGTCTTTGAAATAAATAGACTTATGCTTTTTTGTGCATTTTTTTGTTCATTTTTTAGCAACACCATTGGGCATCGCGCCGATAACTAATCTTGGACCTGAAACAACATTTTTGCCTTGGAGTATTCATTCATGCGTGATCTTGCCACTCAATCTCTTCCTGCCCCAATTTCTCACAATACCTTCTCAAAGCTAGAGCCACCCAAAGATTTGGAAATCAAAGTTCCACAGTCCAATCTAACGGCTCAGCAATCCCAGGTGATTGAACAAGACATCATGCAAGCTCTTGGCGCATCCACCGCGACG
>CAZZDT010000271.1:0-5713 GCA_964652435.1 uncultured Bdellovibrionales bacterium | reverse complement strand
CTACAATGGTTTCCAGAGGTGTGGGTGGAATGAGGTTGGGATAGGTTGGTAATGCGTTGCGATAGGTTGTGACCAGTGCGCTGTCGAATACGCTTTCGGTACCGTCGGTGACGGGCTGCTGACAGCCTAAAAGTGTGCAAAGAATCAGCGTAATGTAGACAATGTGTTTCACTTTATAATTCGGCCATACCAGTTGGTTTGAGTCAAACAGTGAGTCCGATTTCTTTAAGGCGCTGCATGAGAAAGTCACGGGCCGTAATATCCTGATACTTTGTTGCTTCGCCGGTCTTATTCACACAAGATTCTAGCGGTTTAAGGCTAACTTCGGCCCGCGGATGGACAAAGAATGGCATTGAAAAGCGACGCTCTCGCGCATTGTCCGGATTAACGACTCGGTGGGTTGTACTTTTGAGTACACCGTTCGTGAGATTTTGAATCATATCCCCCGCATCGACAATGATCTGGCCCTTGAGGGCATGAATGGGACGCCACTGTCCATCTCTTTGCAGGAGCTCAAGTCCGCCATTGGTTGCTTCACAAAGAAGCGTGATCAGATTGATGTCTTCATGGGCTCCGGCACGCACAGATGCTGGTTCAGCATCGTCAGGAATAGGCGGGTAATGAATAATTCGCAAAATGGTATCACCGTCGATGGCCATGTTGGAGATAAGTTCTTCTGGCTCTTGCAGGTAAATACCGCACGCTTTGAGTAAAACCATCGCGCAGTTTTCAAGTTGTTTGTAGAGCTCAAGAAAGTCTTTCTTGAAGTACTCGTTCACATCTGATTGTTCAGGCCAGATATTATGCCCGTAGATTTTGGCCAGGGGGTGGTCCTCGGTGAGTTCTCGGCCAACGTGCCAAAATTCCTTCAGGTCAGGTGCCGGGCTGTCTTTGGCGTGCTCTTTACCAAAGCTGGTAAAGCCCCTTTGTCCGTTGAGTTCCTCAAATTCGTATTTCTTTTTGGTAGCATCTGTTTGAGAAAAAAATGCTTCTGCGTGGTCGTAACAGCGTTGAATCAAGTTACTGTCGATGCCATGGTTGGTGACCGCGAAAAAACCAAGGTCCGTTAGGGCATCGCCGAGAGTTTGGACAAATTGTGTATGTCGCTCACTGGATGCGGATTGGAAGTCGCTGAGGTCTACAACCGGAATTGTTTGTTCAGACATGGTAAGTCTCACTTATGAATTGTTATTGCTAATGCTATTGGGTTCGAACTCTATTTGTCATTGATATTCTGCGTTAACGTCTCGTGATAAGAGCTGGATCTTCGAGATGGGGAAGATTGTTCATACTATCGAGATTAAAATCGGGTCCGTTGACGAAAAACCGACTGATGGAAGCGTTATAAACTGCCCAGCACATTTTCATGGTTTTTTCGTCTGAAAGCTCCAGTGCTTGTCCGATCGCCGCCCCAACGGGGCCACCGGATGTGAAGAGAGCTACGTGCTCTCCCGATCCTATGGATGCTCTAATCTTCCTGATTCCTGATTCCATGCGGGCCCGAGTTTCTGCCCAGGTTGGCATACCCGGAACCACGAAATCGCCGCGTGCCCACTCAAGGGTGAGAGTCTCAAGCAATTGTCCAAGTTCCCGACCGCCACCTTCATTGCGTTTGAGCATCAATTCGCGCAATTTTTCACTTCTGGGGTCATCGTCGCGCTGCATCAGCCACCCAAAAAGTCGAAAAGCATCAAATTCGTCTAGTTCTTCAATAATTTCAGGATCTTGCGGGATATCAGGTATGAGCTTAAGTGTGGATTCGGCGGTTTGTCGGTGCCGTTTGCACGGCCCGCACACGATGCGATCCAACTGTTGTGGCTGTTTGGCCAACCACTTGGCCAGGTGTTCGGACTGGGTATACCCCAACTCTGAGAGCTGATCGTAGTCTTCAGCGCCAAAGGAGGCCTGCGCGTGACGGACGATTAGAAGTGTACTCAATTGAATATCCTATGGTTTATTGTCGGTTTCTGATGACAGCCGATCTGCGAAAAGGCAATCCAAAAGTGCTCAACTTCTCGGATTTTATGCCTTTAACTTTTGGGTCAAAGCGTTGACTGAATCACCTTTTTCGCGCGATAGCTGCCTTGGCGTTTGCTCAACGATGGGTATGGGGACCCGAGCAGCGATTTCAAAGAAAGATGAATAAAGGATGCGGAGGAGACGGCGCATCTGGAACGAAACGATGTGCATAAGGTGCTGTACGGCCTTGTGTGGGGAATTTTTATGTACTCGAACCCAGCGATAGCTGCAGGAACCATGAACCAGGATGAGCCTGGGGTTATGAAAACAATGGTTCCGGGAGGTCCGACGGCCAAGCCTGAGCCGGATTCTTCTCAAGATGTTTTGCAGTCTCGGGTTTTGAGTCCTGAAAGTCGCGCGGCGGAATCTTTCGATGCCCAAGAAATGGTTAGAGCCAAAACTTGGTCCAAAGTTTTAGCTTTTCTGTGCGCCATCACGGGTGGGTTGATTGGCGTGGTAGACGGTCATGCTGATCTGAAGATAGCAGCCCAAGTAGCCTGTTTTACCTTGGTCCCTGTTTGCTTTTGGGTGGCACACCGGGCGGCTCGTCCCAGTGGCTATACACGGTTTGTTTACCGAGCGTTTGGTTGGACGGCAGCTCTGAGTTCTTTGCCGGTCATTTATTTTCTGGGTGTGTTTTCCCCAGCTCCCTTAGCACTCACGTTGGGTATTAGTTTCTTTGGATTGGCGAGAGATCCACTTTATGCCTGGGTGATTCCCCTGACGGCTACTTTTGGTTATTTGATTTTAGCCTTGGGAATTCTCTTAGGAATTATTCCTGATATGGGAATGCTGGGGACTACAGTTTACGATGATGTCGGCCGTATTTTCATGACGGTGATGGTCCCACTGGTTTTGCTATGCAGTCTCTGGTGTGCTCAGAACTCTCGCCAGACTTTGGTGCGTGCATTAGAGCAAGCTCATAGCTCGGCCTATCAGGCGGAAGCTCGCGCATTTCAGCTTCATGAGGTGAACCAAGAGTTCAACGCTGTCCGTCGATATGGTGCAGGCAAATCAGGAAGATTTTCTGGCGAGATGGCCGGACCTTTTCGTTTGGAATCAGTGGTCGGCCGCGGTGCTATGGGAGAGGTGTACTTGGGTTATCACCGAGACAGCCGTGTGCGGGTTGCGGTGAAGATTCTCTCCGAGACCGAAGGCTGCGACCCTTCAAACCTAGCCCGCTTTCTGCGGGAAGGGGATATGCTTCGCGCGGTGAAAGACCGTCATGTGGTTCAGGTCTATCAAGTGGGTCGGCTTCAAGGGGCTACGCCCTCACATTTTATCGCCATGGAGTATCTTGAGGGCGAAGATTTGGGTGCGGTCCTACGGCAAGCTGGAATCATGAGCGTAGGTGAAGTGACCCAATGCTTGGATGAGATTGCCACCGGTTTGGCGGCGGTGCACCGGGCGGGAATTGTTCACCGTGATTTGAAGCCCCAGAATTTATTTTATACCACGTTCAACGGTGTGAAGTCCTGGAAGCTTCTTGATTTTGGGGTTTCAAAATTCGAAGGCAGTCAGGGAACCTTAACCTGTAATCAGTTGGTGGGTACTCCTGCGTTTATGTCTCCTGAGCAAGCAAAGTCGATTGAAGTGGATACACGCAGCGATGTCTTTTCGTTGGGGTCTATTGCTTACCGTGCCTTAACGGGACGAACACCTTTTGCGGCCGATGACCTTCCGGGAATCCTTTACAAGATTGTTTATGAGCATGCCCCGATTCCTTCCTCCTACGTTGTAGATATCCCTCGTGATATTGAACGCGTTCTGGCGGTGGCATTGTGTAAGAATCCGCTGAATCGTTTTCAGAGTGCGGAGCAGTTTCGTGAGGCTTGGTTGGAGGCAGCCAATGGCAATTTACGCGAAGGTTTCCGAGTGAGAGGTGACGCTTTGATGCGCCTCTATGGATGGGATTCCTAGAGTCTCTCCGAGTTGGAGGCTCTAACCAATATTCTTTGCGACATTAAATACACCTTGCCCCGTGGCAATTGGCCCAATGTTACTTTTATCGTCTCCCTCTGAATAAATTTCCATTTTCACCACGCACACTTTGTTGCCCATGCGAACCACCTGCGCCTCACAGAGCATATCTTTGGCCGGTCCGGGACGAAGATAATCGACGCGTAAATCAACCGTGCTGAGGCGGTCATTTTCATTTTCTAAGAGGCTCCAGCCGGCAACCCCGCCCGCCGCGTCGAGTAGTGTGGCCAGGACTCCGCCATGTACTGCTGGGCGGTTGGTATCTCCGGTGAGGTGTGTTTGCCATGGGACTCGGACGCGGCAGAATCCCTCCCGGATAACCTCTACAGACATTTTTAAGTGTTCATTAAATGGAACTTTTTTTTCCATAAGGTTTTTAAGGCCTGAGTAGTCTTTTGTGGTCATGAGAGCAGTGAAAAGGTTTTCGGGGGTAAAATCAATGGGCAGGGAGAGGGTAGGTAAATTCCTACAAGGGCTCATGGGGTAGGTGATCAAAGCTTCGACTTTGATTCAGTTGGAGGCTGGCTCTTTTATCTGGGCTATCGCTTCAGGGAGCTTCTTGGATATACTTATAAAGTTGTCGTTTGGGGGTTCCTTAATTTTGCTCGGAGGATTGCATGGAGTTCAGGCGTTTAAATCCTGTGCCCGTGAATACTAGGAAAGCTGATGAGCACCAACGTATTCTCTACGTGGAGGATGAGGATACGAATTGGGAAGTTGCGCAACTTTGGCTTCGAGATAAGTTCAGTTTGACGCGTGCACGAAATGACCGAGAGGTCTTTGAGCTTCTTGAAAAAGAAGACTTTGATTTGATCTTGATGGACATCCAGCTTTCGGGTTCCACATTGAATGGCGTTGATATCACGAAAATTTTAAGGGGACGCGGTTTGGGAACCATTCCTGCATTCGCCGAGAATGCAGATTGTAAAAATGCTCGTATTATTTTCGTGACGGCCTATTCGGCTCGCTATTCTAGAAATGAGTTGGTTGAAGCGGGTGGTGATGAGATGCTGGCGAAGCCTGTGAATTTTCGCCGATTGAGTATGACCATTTCCAAACTCCTGGTTGCCGATGCCGTGGATGAGTCTCAAGTAACTGAAGATAAGCTTCGGTTTCAAAATGAGCCGCAGAAGCGACGTCACATGCGAGTGCCATTGCAACTCGGTTGTGATTTAACCATCGGCGGTGAAAAAGTACTGGGGCGGCTCATTGATTTATCCATAGGGGGAGCACGCTTTCGGCTTCTGGGTTCGGTAAATTCAAATCAATTGGCCAAAGGCGCAAGAGCTGAAATTCGCTTTGCAACTGCTTGGGGTATGGTGACGGGGCACTGTGAAATTGCGTGGCTGAGTGCAGGGGAGCCGAAAGAGGCGGGCTTGCAGTTCACCGATATGCCCACCTCCGCGAAGCTTATCCTTGAAAAGTGGCTTAAATCTGAAGAAACCAGCGCAAACTAGCCTGTTTTATTTAACCTTTTTTGTTCTTTATCTTTTCCTTGTGACCTTTCCTCTGGCTGGGTAGAAGCTCTCCAGGGAGACTACATGCAAGCAGAGTTTTGGCGAAACCGCTGGGTAGACAATGAAATCGGGTGGCATCAAGATTCCACCAATGGGCTCTTAAAGCAATTCTGGAAAGAGGTAACGGGCGCTCAAACAGGCAGGGTCCTGGTGCCGTTGTGCGGTAAGTCTCTTGATATGGTGTGGCTTGCGGAGCA
>CAZZDT010000270.1:0-5718 GCA_964652435.1 uncultured Bdellovibrionales bacterium | reverse complement strand
GGGTGCATGCCGTCGCGCAGGCTCATGTCATGCAGACCAACTTTTTTTCCTTTGATATCCATGGTTGTTCTCCTATGCGCTTTGCAGGTTGAGGCGGCCAGCGGTGATTTCTTCGGCAAAGAGCTCGCCGGTGCGCAGAGCTGCTGCCGTCATAATGTCGAGGTTGCCGGCGTAGGTTGGGAGGTAATCACCCAATCCGGCAACTTCCATCCAAACGCTGATTTTCTTTCCGTCGAAGACGGGACCGTTTTTAAGTTTGTAGCCTGGGACATATTTTTGAACCTCTTCCACCATTTGGTGAATCGACTCTGTGATCTTGTCCTGGTTAGGTTCATCTTTGGTCAAGCAGTGAATGGTATCGCGCATGATAAGCGGTGGATCTGCTGGGTTGATGACAATGATGGCTTTGCCTTTGTCTGCGCCGCCAACTTTCTCAATGCCTTCGGCGGTGGTTCGCGTAAACTCATCGATGTTGGCGCGGGTACCAGGGCCAACCGATTTAGAAGATACCGTGGCAATGATTTCGCCATATTCAACCGGCTGGATTCTACTGACTGCGTTCACCATGGGGATGGTCGCTTGTCCGCCGCAGCTCACCATATTCACGTTCATGATGCTTTGACCCACTTGCTCTTGCAGGTTTACGGGCGGCACGCAGTAAGGACCAATGGCGGCCGGTGTTAGGTCCACCATAAATACCCCAACTTCGCCAAGCTTCTTCGCGTTGACGTGGTGGGCTTTGGCACTGGTGGCATCAAAAGCAATTTGGATGTTGTCAGCTTGCACGTGAGGCAAGAGGCCATCCACACCTTCGTGGGTGGTTTTCACGCCAAGCTCTCGTGCTTTGGCCAAACCATCGGATTCCGGGTCGATGCCCACAACCCAAACGGGTTCAATGTTCTCGCTTCGCAATGCTTTGTAGAGAAGATCGGTGCCGATATTTCCAGAGCCAATGATAGCGGCTTTGATTTTCATAAGATTCTCCTAAGTCAAACAAAGTTGACCGCAGCTGTTCCCAGTCCTTCGATTTCAAGTCGCATTTTGTCGCCAGCTACAACCGGCTCCAGTGGTACCCATGAGCCAGAGAGAACAACATCTCCGGCATTCAGTTCCACGCCGAATTGCCCCAGAGTATTGGCAAGCCACGCCACGCAGGTCAGTGGATTCCCTAAAGCGGCCGACCCAAAACCTTCGCTGATGACTTTGTCGTTTTTGTAAACGGTCATTTTGGGCGCGGCCAAGTCGATGCCGTTGGGGTCTGTTTCGGTGTCACCCAAGAGGAATAAACCGCAAGATGCATTGTCAGCCACGGTGTCTTGGATTTTGATTTGCCAGTTCTCAATTCGAGAATCCACAATCTCAAAGCAAGGTACCACACTCTCGGTGGCGGCCAGCACATCTGCCTCGGTAATGTTGGGCCCAATAAGGTCAGATTTGAGTCTAAAGGCCAATTCGCCTTCGGCTCGAGGCTGAATAAGCCTTTCACTGATGGGCATGTCGCAGCCATTGTCGTACACCATGCCATTGGTGAGAAACCCAAAGTCTGGTTGGTGCACGTTCAGCATCTCTTGGACAGCTTTACTGGATACACCTATTTTTTTACCTACTATTTTCTCACCGGCATCAACCCGACGTTGCACCATGCGCAGAGAAATCTGGTATGCATCTTCAATGGTAATCTCAGGCGCTCGCTGCGTCAGTGGCGAAAGGGTATGCCGCTGCGTTAGAGCGTCGTAGAGTTCATCGCCGTATTTTGCAATGTCCTCTTGATTCATCGCTGTGTCCTATTCGTTGAAAAATTCAATGCACTCTTTGTTAAACCGCGCAGCATGTTCCACCATGACCCAATGGCCACATTCTGTAAGAAGAATCATACGGGTGTTGCTGCATTCACGGGCTACGGTCATGGCGCCGCTGGATGGGCAGAACTTATCGTCCATGCCCCAGAACCCTAGGATAGGGCAGGAGATGTCTTTGAGTGCTTCGGTTTGGTTTGGAATCTTCATCGTGGAAATCACAGTCTTCGGCTGTGTCTCCGCAATCTGAAAACGCTCTTCAATGATCTCATCGGTGATGTGTTTGGGATCGAAGAGTTGCAAGTTGAAAGTCTTGCGCATGCCTTCTCGGCTGAGGCCTTTTTTACTGAAGAATGAACGCATCATGGTTTGGATGCCTTCCATCTCCATATAGACCTCGCGCTTTTCGAGACCGCCTGGCGCCATGAGCACCAGTTTCTTAACCAGCTTGGGGTTGTTGACGGAAAAGCGAATACACACAGCGCCGCCCATGGAGTTTCCAATGAGAATGCAGTCCTGTAGTTGTAAGGCTTCCACAAAGCCTTCAAGGGCTGCGACCATAAAGTCGAGTGTATATTGTGCATCTTCCGGCTTGCTGGAGTAACCGTAGCCGGGCAGATCTGGAACCAAGGTTCGGTACCCGGCATCAACCATGGCAGGGTAGTTGCCTTTGAAGTTGCTCCAGCCACTGGCACCAGGGCCACTGCCATGGACAAAGATCACGGGCGTGCCTTCGCCGTAGTCGTGGTAGTGAATTTTGAGGTCGTTACCAATATCAACGTATTTTGCTTCTGGAACTGCGGGGACTGTCATATTTTATGAGGCCTTCTTCGGTTTCTTAGGTGCAAGCATCATGGGCGGGTGGTGTCCCCATTCACTGATGCAGTCGTAGGTGGTTGGTTCCCAGTTTTCGTCGTCGATGAGACGCCCGCCCCAGCCAAACTCAAATTGAAAACCACTGGGTGTTAACGCGTAAAATGAAAACATCTTGTCGTTGGGATGGCGGCCGAGGGTATTCATAATCGGAACACCGGCCCGAATGCATCGGTCGTAGCAAAGTCCCACATCATCCATGGTTTTTACTTCGAGCATGAAATGGTGAATACGCTTTTTGTGTTGCTTACCAATGGCCAATGAATGGTGACGGGTGTTGGCGTGCATAAAGCTCAAATCCACGTCATAACCAAAGAATTCACACTGGATTTTGTCGCTGAGTTTAAAACCTAAGAGGTTTTGATAAAACTCGCCGCTTTCAGTTTGGTCGTTGGCATGAAGAACCGCATGGCCAAGGCCTTGCTCTTCGGCCACAAAGCCGCGCTTTACCAGTTTGGATTCGAAAGTTTTTTCGGCAGGCTCTGCACCGTAAAAAAGCTCCCCTGGATTTCCGGCTGGATCGGTAAACTTGAAGAGACCTTGGACCATACGTGCTTTGGTTTCTTCCTCTGTTCCAGGTGTAACTTCAGTGCCTGCGTCTTGTAAGCGTTTAACCACTGCAAGCAGTGCGGCTTCATCTGCAAGTTGCCAACCGGCCACAGCCAAGTCGTCGGCGTCTCCCTGCGTGATAAAGAATCGCTGGTGGTGGCTGTCCATGCGCAGGCAAAAGCTACCGTCGTCGGCGCGGTTAACGATTTCAAGTCCTAAAATATTAGTCGAAAACTGTTCCCAGGCGGCGAGGTCTTTGACCTCGAATCCCAGGTAACCCAATTGGGCAACCCCAGTCATAATGTATGCTCCCGTGAGTCGTGTGCGGCTTAGATGAACCAGTCTTGGGTTTTCATACCCATCATTACACCACCGTAGTTACGACCGGACTTGTGTGGGTTGTTGGCGTGGTGCGCTCTAGCGGCGTGGATATCGCGCCAAAAAGTGTTGATTGGGTTGTCTAAGAAAATGGCAGCTGCACCACTGGCATTGACCAGCTCATCGACCACCTTGATGCACTTATCCGTTCCTGCCGCTGCATTGTAGCGGTACCGGACACGAACGGGGATAGGAATATCCTCACCGGATCGAGCGTAATCCATCATCTCTTTGTAGTCACGCCGCATCAGTGTGCGAACCTCATCAATGGCTAGGGCAGCTTTTGCACAGACCTCTTGAGTATTGGGATCAAGTTTAAGGTTCTTGCCATCGGCTCGGCTGACGCGGTCGGCGCACACTTCCATGTATGCATCCAATGCGCCCTGGGCCATTCCAACTGCAGGTGTTGCCACGGACCGAGTGAAGATTTGTCCAAATGGGATTTTGAAGACGGCGGCATCGTTTTCAGCGTGACCCGGGCTCTTCATTCGAAAACCATCGGCCATTTTATGGGTACGATGCTCGGGAACAAACACGTTATCTACGACAACACTTTTTGAACCGGTGGCTTTGAGGCCTGAGGTATGCCAGTCATCATCGAGTGTGTAGTCCGATTTTGGGACCATAAATGTGCGCATGTCTGGTGGACCATTTTCGCTATGAATAAAGGCACCAAGAAAAGCCCAATCGCAATAGTCTGATCCGCTGGAGAAACCCCAACGACCGCTCAGCATGTAGCCGCCTTCAACCGGAGTCACTTTGCCCACTGGCATGTAGGAAGATGAAATCAGAACCGAGTCGTCTTCGGCCCATGCTTCCTGCTGTGCCTTGTCCGGAAAGAGTGCCATTTGCCAGTTGTGGATTCCAACCACACCCAGCACCCAAGCACTGGAAGGACAGGAACGAGCAATTTCTACCACACAGTCGAAAAACACCTCGGGATCCATTTCGTACCCACCCCAACGTTTTGGTTGGAGGATGCGAAAGAAGCCTGCGTCTTTGAAGTCTTCGATGGTTTCGGGAGGCAATTGACGCGCTTCGATAGCAGCTGGAGCGCGTTCTTTCAGAACCGGCCCGAGGTCTCTCGCGCGTTTGATTAGCTCTTCTGGACTTACGTCCATACTCCGTACAAGTGCCGTCATGGTCACTCCCGTCTTGGGCGGCGTTGCCGCAGTGGTTATTCGTCTAGTTTAAAGACGCGTAGGGCATTTTCCCTTAAAAATTTAGGCCAAACCTCATTTTTAAAGGGCACATCTTCAAGTTCTTTAAAAATACGTTCTAATGAGAGCCCCATGGGGAAGTACCCCGCATACATAATTTTGTCCGCTCCGCGGGTATTTGCATAGTCGATAATCGATTTGGGGTAGTGCCGCGGTGCAAATGCGCTCGTCATGTAGGATAAGTTCGGATATTTCAGCATAAGCTTCACGGCCAAGTCGGTCCATGGTTCGGCCCCGTGTCTCATCACGAATTTCAATTCTGGAAAGAACCAGCAGACTTCATCGATGAGTTCGACTTTTTGAGGGGCCATGGGTAGGCGAGGGCCCGGCACACCTACACAGCAAGCAAAGGGAATATCCAGCTCCACGCATTTGGCGTAAATCGGGTACCAGCGCTTGTCGTTGATGGGTACCTGTGGACACAAACCCGACGGAAAAGCGGTGACCGCTTTGAGGTTATGCTCTTTGTAGAGGCGCTCAATCTTGCGTACTTCGTCCATCCCCTGATTTGGGTTGGCGTGGTAAGAGCAAAAGAATCGGTCCGGATAGCGCTCGATGGCTTCTGGCGTGGTAGCGTTATCGAAACCAATCATGGCTTTCTGGATATTGTATTTATCCATTTCAGCAACGGTGAAGGCGACGAAGTCATCTTGGGGACCAATCTCGGGGATGTTGCGAAACATATATTGGGCCGGCATTTTGAAGACTTTGCGGCTTTCTTCATCGAGAAAGAGCGGCTTCATAAACTCGTACCAACTGCTGTTGTCTTCCCCTGGTATATTAAGCATCAGGTCAATGGCCTGAATGCCCTCTGGCTTCCCCATAGCAGGTGCTCCTAATCGCGTGAGCTCTGTTGCAAACCCCGATAATCTCTCAACTTTCAGGGTAGAACGCGTTCTATT
>CAZZDT010000269.1:0-5726 GCA_964652435.1 uncultured Bdellovibrionales bacterium | reverse complement strand
ATTATGTGGCCCTACCGGCCATCCTAAACCTCAAAAACAAACATCCTAATCTCATGCCCAATCTTCTCATGCGCACCACCCAAGATGCTCACGAAGCTTTGGTCCGTGGTCAAATAGAAGTGGCATTCTATTACGAGGCTCTCACCGATGAGCGCTTAGAAATAAGCCACCTTGGTGATTTAACCGCTGGTGTTTATTGCGGCATCAACCATCCCCTTTTCAAGAAGAGAAAAGTCACAGCCGAGAAGGTTCTCGAATACGACTTCTCTGTTCCGCAGTCAGGAGCAAACGGACGTGTCCAAGATGGCTGGCCGGTCGACATTGAGCGCAAAATAGGAATGAGAATAACCATGCTCTCAACGAACCTTGCAGTCTGCTTGTCTGGCCAATTTGTAACGGTATTACCAGATGTGGTGGCAAAGAAGCATCTTCAAGCGAAAGAGCTGAAGAAACTGCCATTGAACGTCATTGACCCCATACCCGTGTATGGAGCCAGACGTAAAAGCGATGGGGATAATATGCCTTCAGCGGTTGTACTGAAGGCTATTGGTGAACAGCTCAAGGATGTTCAATAATTCTCAACAGAGATTATTTTGAAGCAAGGCTAAGCTTCAAAACAACATCGTCCCGAATCAAATCATCAACCTTGCCTGGGTACATGATATCGAACTCTTTACGATTTAAGCTGAATTCGATGGTGCCTTTGAATCCATCTTCCGCTATCGCAAGCGTTGCTGGAAACGACAGTTCTTTTTGAATGCCACGAATGGTCATGTTGCCCGTTACTTGGTGAGTTGTGTTTGTCTTGGCATCCGCTTGAGCCTTGATAGCGGTTGAAACGAAAGTTGCCTCTGGGAACTTCTCGCTTGCAAAGAAGTCGTCGCTGCGCAGATGCTTTTCAAGCTTCACAGTCCAAGGTTTTGGATCGTCAAAATCACAGGCCATAGCCGTGGTACGAACCGTTACCGATAGCGTGGCCTCTTCCAAAGAACCTGCTTCGGAAAGACTTCCGTCCCAATCCGTAAATTTACAAGTGTGCGAGCCAGTTACCTTAGACCCAACAAAAATCAGATCACCCGCTAGATTTCCCTTCGCTTGTGCGGCTGGGGCAGGAGCTGCTTCAGGAGCTGCGGCCGGCGCGGCGGCGGCTTCTTTCTTAGCTTCAACTTTTGCTGGAGCAACCTCTTTCGCGGGATCTTTGGCACAAGCCACAAGCGATACGGTCACGGCAGTCAACACAGTCATTTTCAGTACAGAAGTAAATTTCATTGTCGTCTCCAATCGTAGGTTGCGGGATATTAACGCTACGCTTGGGTTTGTCAAAGGTTCATGGCCAGAAGAGCCTTCAATTTCTCCTTTTGGTTGGAAAACCGAAGGCCAATTAAGCAGAGGTTAAGTCCTTGCATATCCAGAAAAATTAACGCAGCTTGTTAGTCGCCAAAAATCCTCCCACTGCACCAGGAGAAGAACATGCAACGCGGTATCGGCTATTATTTGTTACAATTGATTCACTGGATCATCATCATCAATTTCGCCATCGAAATTGCTTACGCGAACTACATGATATTCAGCGTATTCTCTCCGCCTGAAGCAGGACCTTTATTTGATAAAGCCAAAAGCTTTCCATTTGAAATGATGATGACTCGGCGCCTCTACGCCGTCGAAGCATGGCTGGCCATTGTAGGTTTATCCATTTATCTCGCCATCACCGAGATCAGACCGCGTATGAAGAAGCACGAATCTTAAGATTCCGCTGTTTTTCCAACAAACTCCCATGGTTTAATCAAAGTGAAAGCAGAGGGAGGTTCCATCATGAGACAGATTATCGTCAGATTCTCAGTCGTATTTCTCATGACAGTTCTTGGTGGCTGCTCCAACGAGCTGACCGCGCAAGATGTCTTTCATAACCATCAAGACATGTTTGAAGCGGTCAAAGCCCACATCAACGACCCTGAACTGTTTATCGATGGCGAATGGCAGGCCCACTGGGGAGATGGGCAACTCTTTGGACCCTCATTCGACTTGGCACATCATCAATACAGCGGCGAACAAAGTTATCTGGACCGGGCCCGGTTAAGTCTCGAACTCAATCGGACGAGAGTGGCCGAAGCGGCTCCGGCGTTGATGCAGTTTTCAGACAACCTTGAAACCTTATCGATGTCGCTTTTGAGTCTTTTGGAGGCAGGCAATTACCTAGACGACACTGACGCATACAAACAAGCCAGTGATGAGATGATCATCAGTCTCGAAAGCCTGACAGATATCAGCGACAACTATCTGGATATTGCTGGCGGCGAGTTTGCTGCCAACACTTACGGCCCCACCGCAATGACAGCCTTTGTAACATCCGTGCATCTCGAGCGAGTGGACGGTTATCCAGATGAAACCCGCGAGCACCACCTGGAGCGGGCCGACGCTATTTTAAATCGCATTCAAGAAAAGGTCTGGGACAGTGAGCGTGAAATCTACCTATTCGCTCCAGGCGATGAACGGGTCATGCTCTATCCCAATGTGACCGTGATGGGTGCTTTGGCAAAGGCTTACCAACTTACAGGCAATCCCACCTACAAAGAGCGCTTCGAGGCAGCTTACCGGGGCATTCAAGCCCTTAAAGACGAAGATGGTGATCACTACCACTCGCCTTACAGTAAGGAATCCATGGGAGCGACCGACGACGATTACACCACCCATTCAAGCCAAAACTATCTGATGATTGCGCTCTTCACGATGTACCAAGCATCAGGCGAGACAACCTACCTTGAAGAAGTGAATACGCTTCTTGGATTCCTGAAAGAGCGACTCTTGGTTGATGGCCAAATTCTTCATCATTGGATCGATGGGAGAGCCGCGGCAGAACCAGACCCGTACATTTATTGCCTGGGTTGCAACGTCCAAACGCTCTATTTTTTACTGGTGATGACCCTAAGCTTGGAAGCTTAGTTGAAAATCGCTTTTAATGCGGCCTTGCGCTCTTCGGCCAGTTTCCAAAGCGTATCTTCCATAGCTTCTTCAACTTGAGCCGCGCACTCGCGCACATAATCGTCATCGGCAGCAGCTTCTTCACCACTGCGGTCAAAGTAAAAGGGCTTAATCACTTCCATGTGAATCGGACTTGGGACTGGAATATGGGGCGGTGTTACGCCAAAAGTGAGTCCCCACGGAAAACTAAGTACCAAAGGCCAAACCTTGAGGCGCATCCACTTGTCGCTGCGAATCAACTTCGCAAACCACTTCATGTCTTCTAAAACCATAAAGGTTTCGTGCGCCCCGGCAGTGACCACTGGAATCACAGGCACGTTCTGGCGCAAGGCCAACCGGATGTACCCGGTACGCCCACCAAAAACGATATCGTTGCGCTTGCGGTACGGACGAAAAACATCTTCATCCCCGCCGGGATAGACCAGTACCTTTTTATCTGCCGCAAAAGCCTTGGCCGCGTTCTCATGACATGCACGCATGCCACCAATTTTGGAAAAAAGCTGGTGGAACCCTGGCATCTGCATAACGGCCTGATGAGCCAGAGCATAAGGTACATCATCAACGCTCTTCTCTTTGATGATTTCCGAAGAGAACAAGAGCGTATCAGGAGTCAGCGCTCCGCCATTGTGGTTGGCAACGTAGAGCCCAGCACCATCTGGAATCCGGTCGAACCCCGTGGGAGCAAATGTGAAATACTTACGCCAAGCCGGGGATAAACGCCGACTCACTTCGCGGATGAAATCCTCGTCGCGGTTTTCCAAGCTATCGATATCGTAGGGTAAAAACTGCTCGCTTAAACGTCCCCAAGCAACTTTATTGAAACGTGGGTCAGCAGAAGAATCGGTCAATACTTGGTCGGTCATGGGGCGTCCTTTGTTTGGATGTCCCCTCCTCGTCGATCGAGGTGCCCATCGTCAACGGCGCCAACCCGGCTGCAAAAATAGGCTCAACATTTTCTCAACATTTCATCAGCAGCCAATTTCGGTGATTTCCCACTCCCATGGTTCACGCTTGATTGTCACCTCAGCCACGTCCCCAACCCGCTTGCCAAACATCGCTTTGCCCACGGGCGATTGAGGCGTCAAAACCGTAATGATTCCATCACCGTCGGGGCCCGTCAGCTCCTCACCTGCACCAACAGGAAGCATCACAAAAGTTCGACCAATGGAGCCATCTTCAGTCTCACACTGGGCATCGACAACAGCCCCTAAACCCACTTGGGAACGCATGTGATATTTTGTAAATCCGCGCTCATCAAAAGCCTCGAGGGCTTGCAAATATTCTAATGCGAGACGCGCTCGTTTGGACTGAGCAAAAGCCATGTTGCCTTGCTCAATCATAGCTCGGCTGTCCTGGCGCTTTTCCATCGCCGTCACAGAGTTTTGGGCTGCTTCTTTGGCCGCATTGCCCGCACGCACCGCGATGGATGCATCTCGGCGAAGACGCGACCTTAATTGATCAATAAGAATGGTTGTTAGACTCATAAGCGCAATCTGCATCTAAGATGCAAATTGCGCAAAAAATCGGCCATGATTTAGACGAAACGAATGTATTCAAAATCCACTGACTGGCGGTTGATGCCGGTCTTCGGTGCCGAAATCCAGTTTGCATACTTACCTGGCTCGCGAACCTGCTGCATGATCGACTTTAAGTATTCGCGATCATCATCGGTTGGAGAGTAACGGTCTGCCAATTCAGTTTGACTGATACCCGTAACGAAATCACCATTGGTCTTGTAGGTCATACCCGCGAAAGGCCCCATGTTTCGGTTGAAACGTGGTGAAGGCAACGTGAGCTCAAAATCAATTCCAGCTTTCTTAATAATATTGTTCCACTTACGAAGCGCCCGATGACAATCTTCAACATACTTGTCTTGAAGAAGTCGGTTCATGGCACGGCGAGTTGGAATTTCTTCATTTCCAATAGCACCGCCTTCTAGAGGAATTTCCAATTCGTAAGAACCTTCCAAGGCTACATGATCGGAATAATCCTTAGAAGTGCTTTCCTTGAAGCGTCCCTTCAAGCCAGAGGCAAAATACTGCGCGGCATTTGAAGAGTTATCACCACCAAACAAATCGAGACATACTGAGAACCAGCGGTTGAAGTAGCGCTGAATCATGTCGAGCGGGATACCGCCTACATCCTTCACGTCTTCAGACTTGGTTTCAGCCATCAACTCACATGTTCGCCGAACAATACGAGCAATGCCCGATTCACCTACGAAGAGGTGGTGTGCTTCTTCTGTCAACATGAACTGCGTTGAACGGGCCAAAGGTGAAAATGCGCTCTCAGCTAATGATGCCAACTGATACTTGCCGTCGCGGTCCGCAAACATGGCAAAGCAAAAGAAGTCGAGAAAGTTTTCGATAGGCTGATTGAAAGCACCGAGAATTCTCGGCGAATCCTCATGACCCGACCGGCGAATCAATAGCTCTTCGGCTTCATCGCGACCATCACGGCCAAAATACTTATGCAGCAGGTAGGCCATTGCCCAAAGGTGGCGACCTTCTTCTACGTTTACCTGGAACAGGTTGCGCATATCGTAAAGACTCGGCGCCATTTCTGCCAAAGTTCGCTGCTGCTCAACCGATGCTGGCTCCGTGTCGGCCTGCGTAACAATGATACGCCGCAAATCTTTTCGGTGTTCACCCGGGCACTGCTCCCAAACGTCCTTGCCCAAGTTGTCACCAAAGCCGATTTTTTCCGCCGCATTCGGAGCGAGAAAAATTCCCCAGCGGTAATCCGGC
>CAZZDT010000268.1:0-5746 GCA_964652435.1 uncultured Bdellovibrionales bacterium | reverse complement strand
TGTTCACTCATATCGATACACCTCTAAAGCGAGCCAAAGCGCGTCGATTATTGTTAAGATAACCCGCCAAAGTTGTGTCACGCATCACTTGCATCTTTCGATTGGATGCGGACACATAGTCCAGCGGATCTAAGAATTTTTCGTAAGAATCTGCGGCAGTCTGTAAGACATTGAAGGACGAGACATTGCCTTCATTTTCTTGCCCGAAGCATTGGTCCATCATTTGGCGAGCCTCTACGTCGCCCATATTAAAAACCTTACTTCGTAAGACCTTATACACCGCAGGAAAAGTCGCAGGCTCATACCAAAACAAGCCCTTCACAACGGCGGAGAAATTTCGGTGGTCGTACTGACAGCCACGAATGCCTTTATTACCCACCCATTTCTCAAAAGCTGTTGGCTTCGGCAGCGAGTTAATCAAATCGTGGCCTAAGATACATGAGCTATTGAAATGATAGGACTCATCCATAAAGTGATAGTAGCTAATCGCTGACGGCATGGGCGCATTGTCTTGATCGGGATGTTTTTGAAAGTACTGACTCAGCTTTTGCTGCACCATTTTTCCATTCAAAGTGCGCATGCCCCGAACCGTAAAATACTGCGAAGCAATAAATGCATTTCCCGCCGACAATAAACCGAAACTTCGAAGCTGAAGTGACTTCCACCAATCCTTGAGTTTATTCGAATCGGGGAAAATCATGGTCTGGGCATAGGGGCCACGCATTTCCCAAGAAAACACACGCTCACCAAAGATAGCCTCTTCTGTTTGGTCAGATACTGTTTTGAATGCGTTAATGTGTGCGCGCTCTTGAGCCGACTCCAAATCGAGCATGTCGCATACATCACGGAACCCTTCCAGCGCATACATTCCAGCGGCACTGGTTTGATTAAAGAAAATCGTGGCAACTTCTGCCGAGATAATCTGGGAATAGTAAGCCACCCAAAAGAGCTGATTCAAAATGACCCGCTGCCCTTCATCAGCTTGGTCCCAGAGCGGCGTTCCATAAAGCAATGAAAACTCTTCTGGATTCCAATACTCATCGCGGCAGTCTTCGTAGTTGAAAGCTTTCGCACACTCATCCAATAGCTCAGTATGATCTTGCTTCTTATTGCGCTTGTGGTTGATCTGTATTTTTTTAGTGGTCTTTTTATCCCGCGCCAGTGCAGGTAGTTCAGCCGGTAAAGAAGTCATATGCAGTCCTCCGCTTTTAAAGCTTTGAAATGCCCCTTGGAGTCTAGAAAATCGGATACCTTCATAAATCCGTCTTCCTGCATCAGCCCTTTTAAAAGGTCCAAACGCTTCTGACTCTCTTCTTCCCCGCCCAATTCATTAAACAATTCGATTTTCTGTTGTCTGGTCATTCCACCGGTAGCTTTGTCTACGGACTCAATGACTGCTTGTGGACCAAGCTGAACCATGTAGAAAAACGTCGATAAAATATCGTTCACATAACTGTGACTTCGCTCTGGCAAACCACGATCCCGGCACAAGATAACGCCACTGCCATGGTGTCGGGCTTCATCGCGAATAATTCCCTTAAGGACTTCTGTAAAATCCTCACTTTGGCAGCCCTGTGCCAAGGAACGGTAGTGCGTAAGGCCCCAGCCTTCGAGAATCACTTGAATGATAAACACCAGACTTTCTCGGTCGCCTTCTTCAATGAGAGACGCCAGCATTTTATGGAACTCGCCTGGCTCCGTTCCTCTTCCTTGATTGGGTAGGAACTGTCGCACCTGATGGTAGTGAGCAGTCTCGTCGGCTGCGAACAAGCTATAAAGCATTCGCTCCTCAATGGTATCCGACATGATGGACATCTTAGCCGCGTAGGCCATACCGCTTTGTTCGATATAAAACGCTTCCTCTAAAAGGGATTGGCTAGAAGCTCGAACAATCTCTAACTGCTGCTCTTCCGAAGCATTTTTATAAGCCCGGGTTTCATGAAGATTGAAATAGTCTGGTTTCCACAAAGGAAGAGGTGCCTGCTCCCGTGCCCGTTCTCCGAGAACCTTTTTTAGACCATTGCCCAAAACCGTATTCAAACGGTTGTTTGGGTCGTTGTTTTCCATGTCTAAAATTCGATCGAGTGTCACATCACTCATGTGGAACTCCTTACGAAGAACCCATGAAACATACGACCTAAAACGACAAGTCGAATGCGCTCGGGAACCAACCAGTTAAGGATAGCGGACATAATCGAGTCTTTGCCAATCCGATGACGTAGAGAACGGCTCTCACCCTTGGCCAAGTGCATGATTTTCTTAACCACCGGTGTAGGTGATTTACCTTCACCTTGGCTCAGCTTTTGATTGAGCTGCTGGTAACCATCGGTCCACGTACGATAAGCACCTACATCTTCGGCTCCCCATTGAACGTTTTTCCCAAATTTCGTTCTGAAACCACCGGGCTCTACCACATGCACCGACACATTATGGGGTGCCAGCTCATGCTTTAATGCTTCCGACCACATTCCTAACCCTGATTTTGAGCTGCAATAGATAGACGAGAGTGGAAAACCTACGAATGCCATCATGGAAGAAACATTGATGACCCGACCCTGGGTTTTGCGCAGCGCGGGCAAAAGTGCTCGCGTTAAAAGGATCGGCGCGAGAAGATTCACATCAAATTGATTACGAATTTGGGCATCGGTGCAGTTCTCGAGTGCGCCAAACAATGCAAAACCGGCATTGTTGACCAGACAATCAAGGCCACTTCCATCCACATAATCTGCGATTTTTTGACGGTCATCTTCAGAAGTTACATCCAAAGATTGAACAACCAATTGGTTTGGATAATCCACCAATTCCGCGTGAAAGATTTCCTGGCGTTCAGAGGCTCGCCTTAAGGTAGCGATCACCATCCAGCCATCATCGAGGAACGAACGTACCAGCATTCGACCTATTCCCGAGGAACAGCCAGTGATCAGGACCCGTTTCATCTTACGGTCTCAGGTAGATGCTTTTTAGAATCCATGGCGCTCTTCTTGAAGAATGGCTTCGCCATCAGTTTCCACCATGACTTGCAAACGTAATACAAAGGCATGGTCCAAGTCATTCGAGCCAAACACATGAGTTCCGTGCCTTGTGCCCATGTGGGATTTTGCTTAGCAAAATAGGCGATACGAGGGTTTTTAAATGAAGCACCACTTGGAACATCCGCAATGCCCGGACGCAACTGACCCAAAGATTCCGAGAATTGAATCAAACCCGTTTCAGCATTGTATGCTTCGCCAAAGAGACTGTTCGCAAATTGATCCATTAGAGTCTTGGCCTTAGCCGGCGTGGGCGATTCATACCGTGGGTAATGCTCATTGAAGTTATTGGCTAAGAGCAGATACGTTTTGTAGCCCTTGCTGATAAGAATCCAATAAAACGGCGTGAGGGGTCGTTTCGCTTTTTGAATAAAGAGATAACGCAGGAATGCTTTGCCTAATACACGCTGGCCCCAAAATGCACGGTCCACAACCGTATCGCCGCTGAACACACCAAACGCTTTGCGATTTGAGACATTCACTTCCACGTTTTTCAGAGTTGAAAAACCTTTGATGGACGACGTCTCTTTATCGAGCAACAAAATAACATCGTCTTTATCGTCTAGGTCCTTGTTGAAGCGGTCCCAGTCCATGCATTCATAATACTGCTGCATCAAACCATACATGGTCTTGCGCGATGCCTCATCAATCCTTGCAGCCGATACAGTTTTAGCAAACATCGCTTTCATCAGACTGCTCCTTTACCGTCATAGACAGCAGTATTGTCAGCATCGCCATCCCATGCTCCCCAAGGAACCACGGTTTGCTGCTCCAAATGCTTAGCAAATGCCAAAATCGGACGGTCTGCTTTGATTGGCGTCTTGAAGTTCCAACGAATGGTTTGGAAGACCTGGGTATCGCCCTTAGCAAAGTAATTGCCCACAACCTTCGTCACCCAAAGCAGCGCGCGGTTAAATGCCCAGCCCAAAATGCCTTTACGTTTCTTGGTAACCAAAAGCGTTTGACCTTCTGCAGTTCCACGGGGCGTCGGACGAAGTGCAAAAATAATATGAAAATGCAGCATATCCGGGCCAATGGTTACGGAGCCGGTAGATCCGTTCCAGTAAACCATGCGGTAGGTAAGTGGGCCTTCATAGAAACGGCTCAGGATTCGGTTGATGAAATTTGTTTCCGGCACCGGCTTATTGTTGTCGAAAATCTGGCAATTGTCATTGTAGGCGGAGATGTCGAAATGTAGGCCATCCGCCAAAGAAGATGCCATTGGGTGAACGGAGTGGAAGTGCTGCTCATCGATAGCATTCACCATCACGATGTTCGGGTGGCAGCCTTTCTCGAACGCATTTCCAAATGCTGTGTCTTCTTCTTCGTCTTTAAGTTCCGGAATGTATGGAACGGGATGACGAGGGGATTCACCGGTCCAAACCCATACCATTCCGTACTTTTCTTCCGCTGGCCACGTTCGAACACCCGCTCTTACTGGCGACTTCTGACACGGAATATCTACAACCTTGCCTTCTTCGCTCATTTTCCAATGATGAAAAAAGCAGCGTACACCCTTGCCGTCGACTTTACCTTCGGCCAGGTGGGCTCCCATATGGGGGCAGTACGCATCCATAATCCGAACCACACCATCATCACCACGAAATACAACGAGCTCGCGTCCCATCATATTCACCGGCTTGATCTTGCCCTTTTTGACTTCTCGAGACGGGATAACCCAGTACCAGCCTTCGATGATCCGGTCGAAACTTCCAAAAGTTTCACTGCGCTGTAACGTATTCTTTCGCTTTTCGCGTACCGTTTCGATTTGAACCAAGGCTGACATACTTCACTCCGGTGAGACCCACTCCACTTTTTTGTGGAATCGTTAGTACTGTTTTCGAGCATTTTCTGTGCCAGTTGCGCGTTATTTCAAAATAACCCTAAGGTACTGTTATTAAATGGGAATTTAGTCTCAACATTCTATCAACAAACAACGAAAATGTAGGGCCACCAATATAATGGCGGATCTTTCCACCAACTATTCCCTTCGTCAGCCAGAATGATCTAAGTCTCCGGCATCGTTAGGGGATATGATTTCTAAGGTTCACATCATCTTTAAGGCAGAGAGGCAGTCGGATTCGATGAAGGTTTTGGTGACAGGAGCCACCGGGTTTTTAGGAAGCCACATCGCTGAAGCACTGGTTGGGGCTGGCCATCATGTCCGCGCACTGATTCGTAGCTCTTCCGATACAACTTGGCTCGACACACTCTCGAACACCGAGTGTATTCAAGCAGACTTACACGACCACCAAAGCTTCATTCCGGCTCTCAAAGACGTAGATGCAGTGGTCCATGCTGCGGGAGGCGGCAAGGTCAAACGGGTCAAAGACTTCTATTACCAAAACACCCACATCACCCAAGAGCTGGTGGAAGCCATTCGCAAATCGGGACAACCTAACCTCAAACTGATTTTCATTTCATCCATTGCAGCCTCTGGCCCATCAAGAAAATCGGGGCCCCGTTCCGAAACCGATATAGCAAGGCCCGTTTCTCATTACGGCCGCAGCAAACTCGAAGCTGAATCCATTTGCCAGAGTATCGCCAGCAACACGCATTTAACCATTTTAAGGCCGCCTGCGATATACGGGCCCCGAGACACGAAAATGCTGACAGTGTTTAAGGGCGTGCAAAAAGGCTTGTTGCTAAAACCTCCCGGTAAACAAATGAGCCTGCTCTATGGCCCAGACTGCGCCGATGCGGTGGTTAGCTGCTTG
>CAZZDT010000267.1:0-5765 GCA_964652435.1 uncultured Bdellovibrionales bacterium | reverse complement strand
GAATAAGATTCGATTCGCAAAATTCGGCTTGGCAGAAAAGGCCGAACTCATTAACCAAAAAGCGGTTGAAATTGCCCGGCGAGCGGCCGATGGCGCAGCTTATGTTTGCGGTTCTATTGGTTCCACTGGATTAACCCCCAGCCAGCTGCGCCGCATCGAGGACCAGGTTAAAGAAGCCTACGCGGAACAGGCCAAAATCCTAGCGGATGGCGGCTGCGATGCACTGATCATCGAAACCTTCTCACAGCCCAGCGAGATGCGCCTGGCTGTTCTCGGCGCCCGTTCCGTTGTGGATATCCCCATCATTGCGCAAATCGCGATTACCTATGATGGCGGCATTGCCGACGGCACCGACCCACTCGACTTAGCTCTTGAGATGCGAGAATGGGGCGTCGATGTTGTGGGGGCAAACTGCAGCGGCCCCGACGAAGTGTTTAAGGTGGCCACCCGCATGGCGGAAAGCGGTCTCCCGGTTTGCGTCATGCCCAATGCTGGTCGCCCACAAAAACTAGAAGACCGGCAAATCTATCTGGCTACAGCGGAGAACTTTGGTGTCTTTGCCCGGCGTATGTACAAAGCAGGTATCAAGATTGTTGGCGGATGCTGTGGAACGGATCCCGAATACGTCAAACGGATCGCCTCGGCGTCGCGCATGGTGAGCCCACGCCGCATTGAGCTTAAACAAGTCGAAGAGCAAGTAGAAGAACGGCAAGAGCCAGTTGCACTGAGCGAACGCTCCGAGCTTGGTAAAATGCTTGGGGAGCGTTTTGTATTCAGCGTCGAAGTGAATCCGGCCAGCGGCTTATCAACTGAAAAGCCACTGAATGCGGCCCGCATGCTCATCGAAAGCGGCGCTGATTTCATCAATATCGCCGATGGCCCACGCGCCACGGTTCGAATGAGCAACCTAGCCTTGGGCCTGGAAATGCAACGAGAGCTCGATATTGAGGTTCTACTGCATGTTTGTTGCCGAGATAGAAACCTTCTGGGCTTGCAAAGCTTCATGCTTGGTTCCCACGTTATGGGCGTTCGTAACGTCGTCATCATTACGGGTGATCCACCAAAGGTGGGTGACTACCCAGATGCAACTGGCGTTTACGATGTGGACTCCATTGGACTGCTCAATATCATCAACGGGTACAACTGCGGGATCGACCCTGCCGGAAAAGCCATGGCCGAACGCACTCGCTTTGTGATGGCAACCGGGGCAGAGCCGGCGGCCATTGACTTCGAGCGGGAAATGCTTCGACTGGGACAAAAGGTGGATGCAGGTGCAAACCTTATTATGACCCAGCCCATCTACGACCCACATCAAATGGACCGTTTTCTTGAAGCAACCGCACCTTTGAATGTGCCGGTTTTGGTTGGCATTCTGCCCTTAGCAAGCTACCGCAACGCTGAGTTCATCCACAATTACATCCCCGGTATGAGCATTCCCGAAGACATTCGTGACCGCATGAAGAAATCGGGCAAAGGTGAATCAGCCAGACGTGAAGGCATCCGCATCGCCATGGAAGCTCTCGAGGGCGTTCGCAATCGTGTCGCCGGGGCTTACATCATGCCTCCGCTCGGGCGCTATGAAATGGCCGCTCAAATCATCGAAGAATTTGGTGACGACCGCACGCTTGGCAAAGACGTCCCTGGCCGAGCCGCCTAACCAAATCCAAACCAGACAAATTCGCTTGGAACTGCCCCACTCAGGCGCGGGAGAGAAGTGTAGATTCGAGGCGTGAGGCCGAGGTGTACGCCAGTACTGCGAGCCGAAACAACAAAGAAGATGCGCTTCTATACTGCCCCGGGAAAGAAAAAAGGGGCAGTGACCGCGCAGCCACTGCCCCCTATTCGAGCTTTTACGACTTGTTTGCTTACGCTGCGGTTAGCCCGCTTTGCGCTTGCTCTTACGGAGTGCCCGTCCCAATTCAATAACTTCAGCATCTTCCGCCCGACGCCAAACGCCGCGAGGATTCTTATCTGATGAAGTCATAGCCTTGTAGGCATCTTGAAGGAGGTCTTCGTAGACCCGACCTTGATACTGTACTTGCTCTTTCTTGGAAGCCATCTTTTTCTCCCCCTAGATTGGTCTTCGATTTGGCGTTTATGCTTTGATGCCCTGCGGCACAAGACCGAAAGGTAGAATAAAATTATCGCCTGCCCGGTTTATTTAGGCAATTTTTCCGCCAGAACCCTCTATTTTACATGTAGTTAGAGGTAGGACACCGCTATCCCCCACAAAATCACGTAGGAGAAACCCCCTACAATCTGCCGATCATCCGTCCCAAGAAAACACCACAAATATATGAAATTACTCATAATGCTTAAAAAATCACCCCCTCAAAAACCGGCGTACTTTCGACTTATGTCTGATATTAAGGGCAGTTCGGTGGTTTTCGGGTAACATCCTGAAAATGTGGTGTTTTTTTATGGTTTCCAACTCCTTGAAGTAGGCTTATCGTTTTTATTAATCCAACATCAACGAAGAATGCTCCTCCGGGGTTGGCGGGAGTATTCATGTGAAGGTGAATAAGGAATTAAGGGCAGAGTTATTCTATGACTGCTGATTCGATACGTGTGAATCCTGACTGGCCGATGAACCAGGATGACTCTGATGACGAGCTAGGGAAGGACTCTTATCTCTTCTCGCACGATAACCCTGAAATTGACCGTGAACTCTTGGAGCTCGAAACTGCCCGTGGCCCAAGACGCATGGAGCTGCTGATTAAGCTGACAGAGCGCTTCTATTCAATGCGCGTGTCCATGGAAGAAGAACTTCAAGACACCAAGTGGTGGAACGACGCGAATCCCCACCCTGGCTTACGAGCGTTCTTCGCAAAGCACCTAAAAATATCTTACGAAATGGAAGACCTCACCCGAGGCTCTATGGTCCCTGCCCGGGGTCGCCCAAAAGGCGCCAACGCTTTTCGCAACTCGGTTGTACTGAAAAGAATGTCGGAATTGATAGACGACGGTCGCAGCATCGCTGAATCATCGCGAATGGTTTCCCAAGAACTTGGCGCGGGCAAGCTTGAGCCCCTCACGCTTGAGATTCTTGAGCCCAAGACCATCGCGAACCTCTGGACCACTCATCAAAAGAATCAAAGTCTAGACGACGATTGATTATCATCTAGCGCAGCAGCGCTTCTCGCATCACTAAGAATTGATAAAGCACCAAAGTTGTGGACTCTGGCACCCGACAGAAGCGTAATCCCAAGTGAGATCCTCCACCCTGCGCTGGCTCCATGTTTAAGACCTGGGCCCCCACGGTGATCTGCTGATCCATTTCCGGAAGCGTAAACTCGAGATTCATAAACTGACCGGGCCAACAGTGCTTCTTCGAAGTGCACTGGATGCCTCCGAGACCAATGTCAGTGGCCTCTAAAACCTCACCTCGGTCCTTATTGGTAACCTGCATATAAACAGGACTCCGAGCCGATGTACGGCGATTTAGAGGCTTATTTGGCGCCGTGGGCGCAATCGGATTCACAACATTTTCCATAACGTGCATACCTTCTCCTCCCCCAAGGCCGAGGCTTGCACTCAGAATGGTAATCGTCAAAAAAACGGCAGGGCCGAAAGAAGGTTGTCAGGAACCCTTAGAATAGCCGGTTAGCAGCACATCTGAGCCTAAACGCTCCAATTTGAGATCCGTAAGCTTACAGGCATCGGCCAGGCTTCGAACGCCCTGGCCCCCTACAGATGGGGTTGCCAGCTCTCCACCAATCACCATCGGCGCCACAAAAGCATGCACCTTCGAGATGAAGCCGCCATCAAAAAGACTGCCCATGAGCGATGGGCCACCTTCAACCAAAACGCTTAGAAGATCGCGTTTGCCCAGTTCATCCAAAACTGCACTGAGAGAAAGCTTACCGCCTTTGGAGCGAATGCGAATCACTTCTGCGCCAGCTTTTTCCAAAGCCTCTACTTTTGAATCGTCTGCTTTCTTGTCCACAAATATCCAAGTGGGCGCTTCGGAGTCGCGACTCACTTTGAGCACTTTGGACTTCAAAGGCGTTCGGGCCTGGCTGTCTAAAATGATACGCACGGGATCCACACCACCGCGCACACCTCGACAGGTTAAGCTCGGGTCATCGGCCAAAACGGTTCCAATGCCCACCATGATGCCATCGCATTCGTGGCGCAGCTGATGACCAAACTTGCGGGCCTTCTCGCCGGTGATCCACTTGGATTCTCCGGTGCGTGTGGCCACGCGGCCGTCCATACTTTGAGCGATTTTCGCAATCATGAATGGGCGCTTGCTACCAATGAAATGGTTGAACGATTCGTTTAAAACGCGGCACTGCTCTTTTAAAATGCCGGTCTCCACTTGGATGCCGGCCCGGCGCAATTTGCGAATACCGCGACCATCCACCAACTCGTTGGGATCTCGAAAGCCAACAAACACCCGCGCCACACCCGCTTCAATCAAAGATGTGGTGCATGGAGGGGTACGACCGTGGTGGTTACAGGGCTCAAGCGTTACGTAAACATCGGCGCCCTTGGCCGCTTCACCGGCCCGCCGCAAGGCCACCACTTCGGCGTGGTCCTCTCCGGCCCGGGCATGAAATCCCTTGGAGATAACTTCCCCATCTTTCACAACCACACAGCCCACCATGGGATTGGGACGTGTACGTCCCTGCCCGCGCTTGGCTTCTTTAAGTGCCATGGCCATAAATGTTTCGTGGTCGCTCAACCTTTACCTCGGTCTCTCACTGAAAGTCCCTCAATGGACTCCATAACCCTATTCGTAAATGCCGTATGTCAAAAAAAGTCAACCATTCAAGGGCCATGGCTGCATTTGGTGATCGTCTATTATGGAAAACCGGACCCATTCAGCGTAAGATGAATAAAGAGAGTATTTCCAATGCTGAGCCATGAACATTCCATTTTCCCACCTGCGGCCACTGCCGACGAGCATGGACTGGTGGCGATCACGCCTGTTTTGAGTACAGAAATGCTCCTGGACGCCTATCGCCATGGGATTTTCCCTTGGTCCGAGGACCCCGTGTGCTGGTTTTCACCGGATCCCAGAGCGGTTTTCCTGCGGGAGTATGTAAACATCCCCAAAAACATTGGAAAAATCACAAGAAAAGCGGGATTTCGTGTGACCTTGGACGAGGCCTTTGGCGCGGTGATTCGCAAATGTGCCGATGCCCACCGGGCCGAGGGTGAATGGATTACCTCAGGCTTTATCTCGTCGTACACCGAGCTTCACAACATGGGATACGCCCACAGCGTCGAGGTGTGGCAAGGCGATAACCTTGTGGGAGGCCTCTATGGGGTGCAGATGCGGGGTCTCTTTGCCGGCGAATCCATGTTCCATACGGTGTCCAATGCATCAAAAGTTGCGTTTGCGGCCCTAATTCATTGGCTTGATCATGTTGGGAACTTGGTGCTCGATGCCCAGGTCTTAAACCCCCACACCGAGAGTTTAGGCGCCGTAGCCATACCCAGAGCAGAATATCTCACGATGCTAAAGTACGCCCAAAGCCTTCGCGTACGTTATGAAGGTGAAAAATGGGTCACTCCACCGGACGATAAACTCACAAGACTCTTGACGCACCCACCCGAAAAATCGTAATACCCTTCTCCCGGACGCGGGGCCCACGGGTCGCCCACCGGATTTACAATCGAATATTTAGCTACGATCCCGAGTAGCTCAGTTGGTAGAGCAGGTGGCTGTTAACCACCTTGCCGGGAGTTCGAGTCTCTCCTCGGGAGCCATTTTAAAAAAGCCCTGTTCATTCATTTGGACAGGGCTTTTTTGCTTT
>CAZZDT010000266.1:0-5773 GCA_964652435.1 uncultured Bdellovibrionales bacterium | reverse complement strand
TCCAGAGCAAACGATTTTTTTATTGCTGACCGCCGCCATGCATTTCTTGTGAACACATTTCGATAGAAGAGCTAGGCGACGAGCGGAGCCCTGCAGAGGGTCGATATCTGGGTAGGCGGCATAGTTCGGCAAGGCAGGGTAAGCATTTTCGATGGTGACAAGGTCTGCAACTCCATCAGGCTTCTTAGGGGCCAGTTCACTAAGCGAAGTTGTGCAGTAATGCTCAGCCAGCTCTTTCGCATAAGTTAGATTCTGCTCTAATTGAGCCTTAGGCTTGCAAGTAAGACGACTGATCTCAACTTCATTTTGAGACGTTCCACTGGTGCAACCATATGCACACAGTAAACAAAGTAGCATCGAGGTCAGTTGATTGGGTGTTCGAATCATGTTCATCGTTCATACCTTTTTGTGAAGCCGTCACTTCATTCACTAACTGGTAACTTCATTTACGTAAGCTCCCAGAATCCCCTGTACTATTGATACAGTTCAAAGGGACTTCGGTGCAACTTCTCACACTTACTCTTGACTGTAACCCAATCCACCATCACGATGTTGACTGGGGAGTATCATGTTTAGAAACCATTACACTTACGCTCTGACCTTGATTCTGGCCGGATCCCTACTCTTAGCGCCCCCATCCCTTTCTCAGGCGTCTACCCAAACCATTGGTGATTGCGACCTCCCTATTGATGTTCGAGCCACCTTGGTCGCTGACGATGTTCCCGAATGGTCCATCGCCATGCTTTACAACCGTGACAACAAGCACAATGGCTCCTTCAGCATCAATAAGGGAAAAAATGTCGTGATGCCCGGTGTCATTTTGGTCGAGATTACCAGCCTATCTGTGGTGTTGAAGACACGAAGCGGCCTGCAGCGCTGTATGGCCAAGGGGCACCGCTTCAAGGGTAACCCCACCCCAGCGGTCGCTGAAAAACCGGTCGCAAAACCTAGGGGACGGGACGAACCGACCCAAACAGAAGTGTCTTCTGAAGCCAAAGCTATTTTGACCCAATTCAGTCGGTTAACCCACGATAAGAAATCATCAAATGGGAAGCCGGGCGAAGAGAGCCCAGGCATGTGGTCCGAGTACGCGGCAGGCATGCTTGGCAAAAAGGCTGGTGAGGGTGGCCATGGATTTCGACTGGAGAAAATCAAACGAGACAGCCTCCTCTACGAAATGGGCTTGCGTAACTTTGATGTCGTTAAAACCGTGAACGGCAAGAACTTTGATGACCCGGGAAAAGCCATGGATTTGCTCGAGGGCCTAGGCAATGAAGATGCTCTCACCGTGGTGGTTCGAAGGCGCGGCAAAGACGTGAAAATTGACGTTCAGCTGGACTGAAACGAAAAATTAGATCGAGACTTTCCAAAATCATTCAAAACAGCCAAAACCGATTTATTCACGGTTTGAGCGTCTTCAAGCCGCTTGGGCCGTTGTTTTGCCGTGCAATATTGGCCAACTGCGGCCCCCTATACGCTTCCACCCGCCGATATTCACGAAGATTCTGAACCAATCGAGCTATAATTGTGATTGGCCCGAACCATAATTCACACGCATATCAACCATAATTCACGCCATAATTCACCAAATTTGGTTAATGAGCAGCGCGTCACAAGCGTCACTTCCATAAGTAGTTGAATATAAACACATTAATTTGGGGCCCCCCTTGCCAAAAAAGCTCATCAATTACTGGTACGCGGCTTGCAGACATTATTTGCGAAGGCAACCTGGCACTCAAAAAAGGGGGAGCAGCCATGAAACGTATTTCTTCATTATTCTTAAGCGTATGCTTAGCATCTTGTTTTGGCCTAATCGGTTGTGGTGGCGAATCGGCACCAGAAATTGACCGCGCAGACCTGAACGACCGCTGTGACTACGCACTTTCTACAATTCTTAACTCAGACGAACTCTTGGCCTGTGAAGTGGCTTTCGAAGTTTGTGCAGACTGGGAACTACAAAACCTCGTAAACAGCTTTGAGTGCTCTACGGGTGAGCGAACTGAAGACTGTATTGAAGGTCGTCCAGATGTTGACGACGAATGCTATGCACAATTTACCGTTATCCAGCCGCCAGAAAACAGCGGGTATTACACCGACAACGGCTTGGTAACACTGCCTGGTACAAACTGGTGCGGACCTGGTGACAAGCACACCGATACTGTTCCTCCAACACACTGTAACGATGCATCTTGTCGTCGACACGACCACTGTGACAACAGAGGCCAAGTGGGCGCAACTTCATCAACACTGCTCTGCGGTTGCGATAAGAGAATTTATGACTCTTCGAGCTCATCTGTAGACTGGGCGTCCAACGCAGCCATCTCGGTCGTGTTCTGGGGCTATACGCCATGGCCATGTCTTGGCCGGGACAGCGTGTGTGTAAGCCGTAACTGGTGGGGCAGCTGCCGAAGATCAGAACTGCGCTGGGGACAGCGATTCTGGAACAAGTACTCTGGTGAAAACCAAGAATACTACATGGCAGATCCAAACGGCATCAGCTCAAGCAACAAGGGTAATGACGTAAGCCACTGCGGCGGTTAAGACCCAACAAGCAAATAGACCACTCTCTCTGGAGAGCTAAGGTTAGCCAACGCCCCGTCGGGACGACGCAAGTCACCCGGCGGGGCTTTTGGTTTTCCGGTTTTGCGACAGACTACCCTCCACTCTTCTCACCAGAATCAATATTAATTTCGAAACGCTCCAACCATAATTCACTGAATCCGAGACCAAAAAGTTCGCCAGATTTCACTTTTCAGGTTCAGAATTCACGTCCTTTTTTACGCCGTTATAAGCCCCTGTAATTGTTTGAAAATACAGGCCCAAAATAAGACAGCTTTGGCACACCGATTGCAAACCTTATTAGCGAAGGCGACCTGGCACTCATATTTACAAAGGGGGAGCAGCCATGAAGCGAATCTCATCATTATTTTTAAGCGTATGCTTAGCATCTTGTTTTGGCCTAATCGGTTGTGGTGGCGAATCGGCACCAGAAATTGACCGCGCAGACCTGAACGACCGCTGTGACTACGCACTTTCTACAATTCTTAACTCAGACGAACTCTTGGCCTGTGAAGTGGCTTTCGAAGTTTGTGCAGACTGGGAACTACAAAACCTCGTAAACAGCTTTGAGTGCTCTACGGGTGAGCGAACTGAAGACTGTATTGAAGGTCGTCCAGATGTTGACGACGAATGCTATGCACAATTTACCGTTATCCAGCCGCCAGAAAACAGCGGGTATTACACCGACAACGGCTTGGTAACACTGCCTGGTACAAACTGGTGCGGACCTGGTGACAAGCACACCGATACTGTTCCTCCAACACACTGTAACGATGCATCTTGTCGTCGACACGACCACTGTGACAACAGAGGCCAAGTGGGCGCAACTTCATCAACACTGCTCTGCGGTTGCGATAAGAGAATTTATGACTCTTCGAGCTCATCTGTAGACTGGGCGTCCAACGCAGCCATCTCGGTCGTGTTCTGGGGCTATACGCCATGGCCATGTCTTGGCCGGGACAGCGTGTGTGTAAGCCGTAACTGGTGGGGCAGCTGCCGAAGATCAGAACTGCGCTGGGGACAGCGATTCTGGAACAAGTACTCTGGTGAAAACCAAGAATACTACATGGCAGATCCAAACGGCATCAGCTCAAGCAACAAGGGTAATGACGTAAGCCACTGCGGCGGTTAAGACCCAACAAGCAAATAGACCACTCTCCTAGAGAGTACAGGTAAGCCAACGCCCCGTCGGGACGACGTAAGTCACCCGACGGGGCTTTTGGTTTTTTGAGCGTGTCATGTTTTGACTGCGCGGCATGAGTTGGGGATGCAAAACACCTAACGAACCTTCCCGTATCGCCTAAGCCAAAATGTTCCCGCTTCACCACCATCGTCATCCAACCTCTCTTCATGCCCCCTGCAGCATTCCAGACATGAAAGTGTAAGCTGGGAGGATAGATCAGCAGTAAGATTGAACGCGTAGTTACACAACCTAAGATAAACCAAACTTGTGCGCTTAATAAGTTGCGCAAAGTGATGGGTTCGCCCGTATGTTTAAGTAGCTAGGGCAAGCAAAACACGACCCACCCATGCTTGAAAAATCATTCGCTAAAGTGTTGAAAGACTACTTGCCGAAGTTTTGCCAATCGTAGTTGGCCCCGAAAAACTGCTTCACGGGCGAACCATCGTGATTAAGCAAAAGCGTGACGGGAATCTCGACGGAAGACTCGGGCAGATAACGCTCAAAGAATTCCGGCGTACCCACGACTGTATCAATCCCAAGCTTCTTGGCCGTGCTGGAAACAACATCCAACTCATCCATTTGAAACGACATATAAAGAACACGATGGGTCTCTGCGTTCTCTTTGGCCCATGCTTGCAGCGCAGGAATCTCTTTCTTGCAGGCAACACACCAAGGAGCCCAGATATTCACCACCACTTGGCGTTTATCCCCTTCAGCAACAAGAGATATGTCTTTACCCTTCGGCCGCTTAAAACGCATTTTAGAGGCGCCATTTACCAATGTATTCTCTAAAGGCACTGAGCGCTGCAAAGCCGTAAAAGTAGGCCCTTTATCACGGTGAATGTTCATCCATTGATTCGCATCGATATTGTCATGCTTCGTCTGGTGCCCGTCAGGCCACTTCACGCTGACGGTCGATTTAGCGCTGCAATTGCCTAAACCAAAATGCACTTCGTAGGGGCTCTGCGCTAAAAAGGAATGTCCAGCGGTCACCTGGCGGTATTGCTTCTTGCCGCCACAGTCTAGCTGCACAACAGCGCCAATCGCCTGCGGGTTATGTCCCGCCTGCTCAAGCTGAACAATCAAAGACCCATGGGCCGTGTTCAGGTCATTTCGCATAATCTGCAGGCTTTGAGTCTGTAGATTCCGGATGACCAAGTCGGGATCACCATCCCGGTCAAAGTCGGCTGCAACCACTGTTCGGCCATCAAAGTTGAAGCCAAGCCCAGCGGTGAAATGGGTATAAACGAAACCGTCTTTTTCACGGGTAAAGAGGCGATTGATTTCACGACCAGAAAAACTTTGAGCTTGGTCGCCACCAATACGCTGTGCTCCTCCGCCAAAGAAATACTGATAGTCTTTATCGTTTTTAAAAAGCCGGTCTTCCTTGGCCGCAAATGCATCAATGTCTACTTTTTCACCAGCTTGCTCAGGGATACGGGCGACAACCTGCCGCCAGTAGAGACTTCACAAATCTTTCGTCCTGGTCCCCGTATAGTAACCGTTGGTTTGGTAGATATCCTCATCGCCATCTAAGTCGTAATCAAAAGCAATGGCCCCCCAAGCCCAACCACCATCCCGCAGGTCGTAATCCATGGTTGCATCGCTTTGGCTACCAGGCTTCGGGTTGAGAAAGAGATTGTTTCCACCGGCGGATGCAAGCAGGGCATCCTTCACGGCGGGTGCTTGGCGCTCCGCAAATGGGACAATGCGATTGCCCGCATTGGAAAACATATTCGAAACATAAAGGTCGAAAGCACCGTTGCCATCCACGTCGGTCCAGATGACGCCCATACCGGCGCCAGGGTGAGCAAGATTGTATTCAGCACCAGACTCTTTAAAGCCCCCTTTTCCATCGTTGATATAAAACCGGTTGATGCCCCAGTCATTGGCCACATAGAGGTCAGCGTCACCATCTTGGTCAACATCGGCAAAGGCCGCCGCATAACTCCAATCGGTTCCACCCAATCCACGAGCGGTGGCTTCTTCGGTAAACACCGCCGCACCGTTGTTGATGAGGAGCAAGTTTTC
>CAZZDT010000265.1:0-5783 GCA_964652435.1 uncultured Bdellovibrionales bacterium | reverse complement strand
TCCCCTAAAACCTCATTAGCCAATTCAGATTGAGCCATGGCCTGTGCGGCATCGTACAGGTTACCAGGCAGTCGCACTGCATCTTTTACTTCGTAGGCATTACCAGAAACAGGATCGGACTCTATCTCAAGCCCCTTCTCTATTCCGAATAGACCAGCACCAATGGCCGCGGCCAGTGCAAGGTAGGGGTTTACGTCCGCCCCTGGAACTCGAGTTTCAAGCCGCGTCGACTTGGAGCTTCCCGGTAGCACCCGGAAAGATGACGTGCGGTTATCCGATCCCCAAGTGACCATAGTAGGTGCCCACATTCCCTCAACCAACCGCTTGTAGCTGTTAATCGTTGGCGCAAAGCACGGCAGAATTTGAGGTGCCAATTTCATTTGCCCGGCCAGATACTGACGAAATGTCTTGGACATGTTTCGGTCAGCACCCTCTTCATAGAAGACGTTCGTCTTGTGTTCGAGATCCCACAAGCTCTGGTGAACGTGGCCACTGCAGCCCGGCAGTTCGGGACTGATCTTGGCCATAAACGTTGGAATGATTCCAAACTCCCCAGCAATTTCCTTCGTCGCCGCTTTAAATAAAACCGCTCGGTCTGCTGCTTCCAATGCGTCCGCATACATAATCGCTGCTTCAAAAACCCCAGGCCCCGTTTCCGTGTGAATTCCCTCCACCGGAACATCGAAGGCCAGAAGCTCATCCATAAGAGCCGCGAAGTAATCAGAGTTCTGAGAAGCTCGTAGAAGCGAGTAGCCAAACATACCAGGGGTCAACGGATCGAGATTTTGAAAACCTTTCGCATGAGCCGACTCGGGGGTTTCTCGAAAGTTAAAAAACTCGAACTCCAATGAACACATGGGTGAGTACCCCATGCTGGCTGCTTTAGCCAAAACCCGTTTCAAAACTTGGCGGGGACAAACTTCAAGACCCTTGCCTTCAGCGTCTTGAAAGTCAGCCAAAAAGAAAGGTACGTTATCGTCCCATGGCACTGTGCGGTAAGTGCTTAAATCGATTCGCGCTTCAGCATCGGGATAGCCAGTGTGCCAACCGGTATAAGTGACGTTGTCATAACAAACATCGGCGCAGTCCCAGCCAAACACAACATTGCAAAACCCAAATCCACCATCTACAGCAGACAGAAATTTATCCGTGTGAATGTATTTTCCTCGCAACACACCATCGATATCGGTAATCGCAAGTTTTACTTTTTTAGAACCAGAATTCTTTACCCGCTCGATGATTTCTTGTGGGTCGACTTTCTCTTTTGACATGAATCGGCGCTTTCCGCTGAAGACCAGTTATTTGCCCGGGCATCTGAGAGCCACTTGCCCCGATATCCACGCGCCGAAAAAAATACCACGCTGCTCTGCAAGCATCAATCAAGCGGCGTAAGGTCATGAATTAATTGAAGAAATAAAAGGCAAGTCAGGGACCTAGGAGCGACTCTTTCTCTGTGCATCAAGGCCCTTCAAAAATTTGGATGCCACCGAAATCCCTTTGGCGTCATGTTGCTTCCAGATGAGCTCGTAGGCACGGTCCATGATTGGGTTTTGAGTGTTGCTCGACTCATCAACACCATACCTCCGAAAAATCTTTGTAAAGGCGCTTTCGGAAAATTCCCATGGGTCTTCTGTTCCCTCGATGCAAGGCAACTCAATGTCATCCAGTTCATCGTTAAGCATACGCACCATCCACTCACGTCTTCGCTCAAATTTCTCAAAACGCATCACGAGCTTAGACAATAGGTAGGCAAATATTTTCTGAGCTCCAGCATCGGATGTGACCCGATCTCGCAGCTGATTTGCATCCAAGCCTGCCTGCTCTAACTCTTCGCAGAGTGGCTTAGCTTTTGCCCGACATTTCTCCAAAGTCTCTTCGCCGCAAAGCATCGTCATCACTGCTTCAAAACTCGGAACCATCGCCCAAGGAAGTTTCCCCTCTCCCACCTCATTCTCCGCGGTCATCAAGTCCGCGAATGGAGCCACCAAAATCCAGGCTAAACCAGACAATGGTAATCCCGAAGCTTCCTCTTCCTTTGGTGATGGTGGGGCCGTCTCACCGCTGGCCTCTACTCGAAGCTTGGCGACGGTTTTCTGAATATCACCTTTAGATTCTTGGAGTGAGCGCGCTTTAACCGCCTCAAAAGATTCCGTCGGTGCCAGCCCGTGGTCACTTTTCTCAGCTTCAACCCAAAGCTTGCGAATCACCGCGGCAATTTCATTGGGCCCCAAAGGTGCACCACCGCGACGTACTTGAGCAAGCATCGCCGTTTGCACAATTTCCAATACGTCATGAACAGATTTGACGGTATCGACTGAACCGCCTTCCAACTTCGCTCGTTTACGACTTGCCATGCTCAGCCTCCGAAACAATTAGACCGAGCAAACATCATATCCAATGAGCGCAGCAGCGCCAAATAGGAGGCTCTACTCGGGAACCGTTAGGGAATAAACAGTACTCCAATCGCCATCCATCTCGTGGACCAACCACAGTACATGCCCCGGTAAAGCCCGAATCATGCCGTACCACTCTTGCTGATCTTCACTCTCCATCGCCTCGACGAGATTCAGCTCTGAATTGAAGAGTAAGAGCTGCCCCGACACCAAGGGCTCCATGAGCAAAACTTGAACCAAAGCGGTTTCACAGTCTTCCTCTGTCTCAGGGGCAAAGTCCTCCTCGGACCAATCATGCTCCCACTCACCGTCATCTTCTGGCCCCGGGTCTGGGTTGGGCTCAGAATCTTCACCTTCGAATGGGTCGCAACCGTCCAAAAACTCCATCGCGTATTCGATGTCTGTACCCTGGTCGCCAATTTCAGGAAATTCGCTGATTGTATCCACCTGAATATCCACAGATTCCTCAGTGTCTACTCCGACCGGCGTGATGCTGATTGAGTCAGTCTTGAGAACCATCAATGCAAGTTCAAAACTACCATCTCCAGCGACCGCTCCAATTTGAGACTCTCCGCTTCGCTGATTGCTTGCCTTCACCTCACTGATATTGGTGGCAGCTCCGGGCAGTCCAACAATACGAAGTTCTACCGGCGTATCATTGCTCAGAGGTTGCGTAGATGTGGTTTGAATCAAAGACTCAGTAAGATAGCCCGTAACCTCGATTCCAGTGCCGTCTGTTCCGGTCAAAGGAGAATCTTTGCCACAACCAAATAATAAAAGGGCGAGAGCTGTCGCAGCCAAGAGTTTGGTTAATTTATTCATGTCTTATCCTCCAAGGATGCAGCCGCGAAGGTAATCGCGCGTTTACTGGCATCGCCTGCTTGAGCCGCAGCATCATCAACTTCGATGGCTCGGTCTCTTATGTATGCAGCAACCTTATTCGTCATGGCTTCAAACTCAGCTGTCGAACCAGCAAAGACATAGGACCTCGCCATGGCTGGTTTCCCAGAATCCACTTCGAGAAACCTCTGCCAAACCGCTTCGGCCACGATATCCATTTGACGGTTGAGACCATCAACTCGGGCAACAATATCGCTCTCGCTAAAGAAGTCGTGATCTTCTGGGTTGCGACGGAGCAAGTTGCCATCCCGTAAAATGCGCCGCTCTCGCAAAAGGTCCTCCAACGCTGTGGCCAACTCAATCGGCTTAAAGTCTTTAAATTGCTCACATAACTCTTCATGGGTGCGAGGCCCCGAGGCCACCACCCCGGCCAATTCACGACGCAGCTCCAATTCCTGTTCCGGAGCAAAGAAGTCTCCTCGGTACCGGTTGTGGAGGCTACTGACAGTACGCAGACTTTTGCCGAAGAGTTCAGCGACTTCCCCCAGTCCCAAGCCTCGCTCACTGCGGGCTTCGTGAAAATATGCCATCTGAAAAAGGCGCAACATGGGCTCTAAAGGTATGGATAATCGCATACCTACGCGTGAGACCGCGCGAAACAGCGAATAAATAATTCGGTGCTTATAGTTTAAAAAGCCGTGCTTCTCTTCCGTTGCCATAACTCCATAATTCCATCACACGCAAAAAGATGCAACACCAAATCAGACTCCCGGAAATTTAATTAAGCATTAATATCAGCACATTAGGACATTCGATCGGCGCGACATGTTTTTAACATTGACAAAATGGGATCCAAATGACCAAAATACGCAATATTTTGCGTATTGCCGTTTTATGGAGACAAAACATGTATGAAATGAAGAAATTCCTGGCCATGTTGGCCACCATCCTTTGTGCATTTGCACTCAGTGCCTGTGGCATGGACGGCCTCAAGAATCAGGTCGACAACACGGCTTCCTTGGCCGCCATCGATACGGATCAAGATGGTCTGACCGATTCAGAAGAAGCTGAGCTCGGCACAGATCCCAACGACGCTGACAGCGACGATGATGGGATCAATGACGGTGACGAAGTAGAAGCAGGCTGGGATCCGTTAGACACCGACTCAGACGATGATGGTGAACTCGATGGCGATGAATGGCCAAGCGAAACAGATGAAGACAGCGAAGAAGCATGTCCATGTCCTGAAGACCTCAACGATGACGAAGAAGACTTCGAAGGCGAAGAAAACGAATGGGATGACTTCGAAGACAGTGAAGACGGATGCAACGACGATGAAGACGACTTCGAAGGTGAGGAAGAAGGCGAATGGGATGACTTTGAAGACATGGAAGGTGACTTCGAAAACGAAGACCCATGCTGCCCTTGCCCTTGCGACGAAGATGATGACGAAGACTTCGACAGTGAAGAAGATTACATCGAAGCCCTCGAAGAAGCATGCGACTACGGTATCGACGAAGCATGTGAAGAGCTTGCCGACGTTTTAAGCGCTGAAGAAAATGCGTGTGGTGAAGAGTACCCAGAAGATGAGTCTGAATTCGAAGGTGAAGAAGAAGGCGAATGGGATGACTTCGAAGGCATGGAAGATGAGTGCGGCGAAGAATATCCAGAAACTGAGCCAGACTTCGACAGTGATGAAGAAGGCGAATGGGATGACTACGAAGACGCAGAAGATGAAGGTGAGTGGGAAAGCGAAGATGCAGAATACCCTGAGACAGACGCAGACGAGGAGACTGAGCTAGACGAAGCCTTACTCGAACTTGAAGCGGCCTGTGAAGCAGGTGACGAGGATGCTTGTGAAGAACTCGCATCTATCTTCATGGACGACGAAGGCAATTGCGACGAAGAAGATGACGTTGAAGACGCCGAAGTTGAAACTCCAGAAATCTAATCAGCATATTAACAGGCTGAAAAAAGAAAGGAGGGCCTAGGCCCTCCAATCACACCCTCCCCAAAGTTCCCCTACTGACCCATGCCCTGCTCAGTAGGGGAATTTTTTAGGTACTGACAGAACACTCCATCGCTTCTGGATAAAGTGCGCTGTGGCTAAATGGCTTGGCTTCCATCTTTTTCTGCAATTCACTTAAGTCGGTTCTAAATTTGTCCATGCATGCTTTTCCTTTCGGGTCCAAAGCTAGATTTGCATGGTCATCCACCAAACGGTTTAGAGGAACAAAAGTGAGTACCGAGGTATTGATATATCGTTGGTAAGCATCCACGCTCGGACGACTGCCATCTAATGGTACAATACTTGGAATGTACTGAGGCAGTGTTGTGTAATTCCAGGTGATGTTGCCAACATTCTCGTGTTCCACCGCGGCAGTTTGAATCAACACCATACAAAGCTTCGCTACACCCTCACGGGTCAAACCGCCGGCATAATCCGCAACACCGTTTGGAATATATTTGTTTAGATCTGCATACCATCGTTGCATCTCCGGGTCGGCCACAATGGCCTCGTCAGAATCGTAGTAAGTAGCAATATAGGAC
>CAZZDT010000264.1:0-5789 GCA_964652435.1 uncultured Bdellovibrionales bacterium | reverse complement strand
GAACACAAACACCCCATGAAAATAGTAATCATGGGTGCTGGGGTCATGGGAATGTGCCGGGTGACTTCTTGCAAAGTTTCAAGACCAATTCCATAGAGGTGGCCCGCCAAGCGAAACGTGCAAAGTTGTTTAGAAGCCATGCTTATTCACCCATATCCACAGCTCATGAAAAATCAAAAAAAATGTCTATATTTTTTGAGGCATTAGAGAAGGTGTTTGCTCTCTCGCGGGCGGCGAATTATTCTTCTTCTTTGGCATCAAGAGTCTTTTACTCGAGGTGGGGTGGATAATGTCTTGGTTGAAAAAGCTCGGTATTGGTCGTGGCAACTCAAATGATGAACACGAGGGACGTCGTGACCGAGAACGTGCGGAAGTGAAACTACCCTTTGCTCTCGAGGTCGGTGACAACAAATATGTGGGCTACTCCTGCGATGTGAGTTTAGAAGGTGCCTTGCTCCAGGTGGAAGAAGGAACCGTGTTGAGTCCCGATATCGCAGGTTGGACGGGAAAGTTTCGGTTGATGCTTCCCCGCGGTGAGATTCACTGTGATTGCAAAATCTCCAGAGTCGAATGGAGTGCCATTGCCATCAAGTTGATTGGGATGAAAAAGGGCGAAGAGTCTGAAAAACTTCGTGACTATTTAGAGACCCAGCTTGGTGAAGTTTGGTGATTCGGTGGGTTTATTGTTGATGTCCCATACAGTGCGCTCCAGGCGCTGATTCAAAATGGTTTCGGGTAAATGAAGAGGCTCTCCCAGCAGGTGCTTCGAGAGTTGGTGAGCGGAGTAGGGCGCCCACTGTAGGCCTCGGGAGGCAAATCCCCCAAGTGTGAAAAGACCCGGTTGCTCAGGTACGCTGCCCACCAGTGGTTGCTTTTCGGGAGATATGACTGCCCGTACACCTCGCCATGTTTCCAGCCATTGTGCATCTTTAGCGGCCTGGACCCAGTGGCCTATTTTGCTCAAGAGGATATCGCGAAGCTCGTCTTCAGTTTGGGGTTCGGGTGCATGCTCTTGATGGTAAGTGGCACCTAAAATCCATGACCCATCCGCCAAAGGACATAGATGTCCGCGTCCACTGATGGCGTGGGACTTAGGAAAGTCACTCGGCATGGTAATGCGGGCAAGGTGTCCAGATGTGGCCCGGAGGGGAAGCTTTGGAAAAAATCTCAGAAGTCCTGGACCGCATGCAAAGACAATATAATCGGTTTCAATGGTGTTTGAAGATGAGTGGACTTTCCAACGCTGGTGATGTGCAGACAACTCCTGAACTGTTTCTTCTATGAAGGCGGCCCCAGCAGCTTTGAGATTGTTTTGTAGATGGCTGCAGACAGCATGCATGGGTAACGTGGCTGCACTTGCAAACTCAATGGCACCGTCGCAGTTTTGAAGGTGGGCATACTTGGATTGAAGGTCAGTGGCGTTGAGGTGTTGAACACCGACCACTTCAGCGATGGTTGCTTGGCTTTGCTCATATGATTTGAAGAGACGGCGTCCGGGCTGAATAGCTAAACTATAAGGCCTAAGCAGTTTGAGGTCGGTTTTGCAGGTATCTCTCAGTGTTTTGGGGAACTGCTCAATCCAGTTCATGGTGTATTGAAATGCCCGCAGCGTGCCTGGTTTTGGGTTTAGGGATGCTCCGGGTACGGGGTTTAACAATCCACCGGGATTGGTGGAGCCGGTGACATTCGGAAGATTTTGGTGAAAGAGTGCGATTTGTTCTGCAGGATGTCCTTGGCTGATCAGTTGCTCCGCCAAGCTTAAGCCAGCGAGTCCTCCGCCGATGATGGTGATGAATGGATTCATTGCGCCAGTGCCGGTTGCTTACTGGAAGGCAGGGGTTTGTAACCAGAGAGATGTTCCAAAGCAGGAGATGCACCGGTCATTTCTCGCTTTCCACCGGACCCGGGTTGGGTGCCAAGAAAGAGTCCTGCTTGTGCCATGGCGCGCCGAACCGCCGAAGCCGCACTGTATGTTGTCAAAATAGCGTGGGGTTTCATGGCCTGATGGGCAATCTTGAACCAGGCATCGGTCCAGCCGTCGGGATTCACCTGAGGACCAAAAGGATCATGATAAACCGCATCAAAGTATGTCTCGGGCAATTGAGCGTCTCGAAAATCACCTATGGACAAGGTGAGTTTTACGTTGAGCGATGGGTGCTGAAAAGAGGGGGCTGTTTCAGTCCCTCGACCACCTTCGCTGAGTGCATGGATGAGAAATGCGAGGTCTTCAGGATGGGCGGTTTCAACGTGCAGTTTTTGGGCAAGGCCCGGTTGAATTAAGGCCCGCTCAATTGCTTGGTAGTGCAGTGTCTGCTTGAGCTGATGTTCGCGATAATGTGCAAGTGTGGTTAAGAGGTTGGTGCCGCCTCCGAGTCCAAATTCGAGAATGCTCCAGGGACCCTCTCGCGAAAAAACACGGGTTCCTTCTACGAATACATGAGCTGATTCTGACGCCGCGCCGTAGACGGATCGATAGGTGATACCGGTAGCTCGGTCGATAAGTGTGGCCGAGCCATCTGCGGTGGGTTCTACCTCCAGAGATTCGACCTGAATCGTTCTTGCGTCGCGTTTCTCGTTCATAATCTTAGTCAACAGCACAACCCGGCAACTGAATGCGGCTTATATTCTCAACATAATCAGCGACCCAGATAGAATCGCCAATGATGGTAAAGTCGTATGCTCTGTCGTTTACGGCAACTTCTGATTGAAGAAAAGGGGCACCAGCGTCTTCCAGATTGAAGATACGGATTCCCTGGCTACGAGCGGCTTGAATCAGGTAGTCGCCGTGAATTTGCATCGCTTCTACGGTACCACTTTCAAAAGTCTGTAGAGCTGTTGCACCGTTTGAATTCAGGAGCCACACGGTTCCAGTGTTTTCAGCCACACCGTAGAGGTGGTCGTTTTCCAGCAGCAGGGCATTTTGGGGCGCATCACTGTCAATGCTGTAGAGTTCTTCAGGAGTAGCGGGCGAAGCGATGCTGATAACTTTGAGTCCTTGGTTAGAAGACGGTAGAGCAGCAACCATGCGGTTTGCGCTGAGAGCCAAAGAACCTCCATCGCTATCGTCGGTGGTTCCTAAGTCCAGGCTGTGATCTTGGCTCAGATTGCCCAAAGCATCGATAGAATGAGTGAGCAGGGACCAGGCTTTGTTGTCGCCGGATGGTTCGTAAACCAGGGTATAAATCCGTGAGTCCTTCAGAACGAAATCAACGGGGATACGCTCTTCTGACCAATGGGTAGAGAGGACGCGCCCGGTGAGATTTGGGGTGGCTATAGCACTCATATCGTAACGCGCCACATTGCCGCCGCTGCGTATCCAGAGGGTATTCTCTGTTGTTTTTAAATCCACAATCCAAGAGCTGGTCGAAAGCAGTTCCACAAACTGTGCATCATCCGGATTGGAGACATCAACAATGGCCACATCGGAATAGCCATCGGTGAGAAAGAGGTGGGTGCCATCGGACGCCATATCTTCGAGGTAGTAGAAATCGGCCATATAGGGAGAAAGTGATCCGGCCCAGAAATTGTCTGTAAGAGCAGTTGTTTCAAAGCTGCATCCTGTTCGGCAGGCATGGGTATTCTGGTCGCAGATCTCGTTGCTGCCGCAGTCCGCGTCGCTTGCGCATCCTTCACTGCAAGTGCCTTCGTCACAGAATTGACCACTTGGGCATCCATCGCTATCGCGGCATCCCGGTACACAGAAGTTATTTTCACAAATCTCACCCAGGGTGCAGCTGCTGTCTTCGGTGCAACCACAAACGCCCTGGACACAAATGCCTCCATCACCGCAGGCATTGTCGCAGAGGCCACAATGGTTCACATCTTCGCTGATATCGACACAAGTGTTGCCACAAGCTGCAAGTGCCGTGTCTTCACATTGAAGTGAAATAGATAAAGTTGCGGTGGTTGCATTGGCTGATTGGTCAAAGAATTCTGCCACAAAGGTTCGGGTGGTGCCCCCAGGTGGGGTTGCAATGGCACTGACCGTATCGAGGTCATTCCAACTTAAAGACAAGGTATACGCACCTTCACTGGCCGATGTGGCGAATGTACCGTAGGTGCCTCCAGCTGGAGCTTGAAGGGTTCCGCCAATGACGTCATCAACGCCTTGGGGATCTGTTACAATGGCCGAGAAAATCAATGTATCGTTGGGTTCCATGATTTGAACATTGGAAGTGAAGCTTACGATGACCGGAGCGCCAACGGCGGGTTCAACGCAGGTTCCGTCTTCACAGGTGCCGGGTTCGCATGTTCCACACGATAGACCGCAGACGGGGTCGGGCCCACACTCAAGTCCTGAGCAATCGGGTTGGCAGGTGCTGCTGCAGGAACTCGTGTCGTATGCAGAGCAATCTTCAAGACAAGTGAGCGTACCAGAAGCAAAGCCCATGGATTCACAGGTTTGTGCACCAACATCGTTTCCATCACAAACTTCGCCGTCTTCCCGAATGCCGTTTCCGCAGCCGGGCTCGTCGCTGACGCATTGACCATCAATATTGCACACCCCGGTATCGCACTGACCACAACTTTGTCCGCATAGAGGGTCTGGTCCGCACTGGCGCTCACCGCAGACTGCTTCACAATCGGTATTTGATGAATCTTCGTTGCCTGTACAGGCAGTCAGTGCGATGACTACAATGAAGAGCCATCCATATTTCAGGCGCGAGGGATGCATAGTGAACCTTGTCGTTTGTATTGGGAATCGGACGTGGATATAGGCAAGCAGAGAGCTTTTACGCAACTGAAAAGCCGAATATTGGCCAACAAGGAGTGCAAACATGGGTGTAGAGATCGAACGTAAGTTTCTTTTACGCAGTGATGCATGGCGAGAAGAGGCCGATGATGGCGTGTATTTTCATCAAGGTTACCTTTCCACAACCCCAGAGCGGGTGGTTCGAGTGCGCCAAATGGGAGAGCGGGCGGTGTTAACCATCAAGGGTAAGGGCGATGGCATTGTACGACCCGAATTTGAGTACGATATTCCAGTAGAAGATGCTCAGGCGATGTTGGCACAATTGTGCCTTCAACCGACCATTGAGAAGCGGCGTCACAAGTTGAGCGCGGGGCCGCACACTTGGGAAATTGATGTATTCGATGGGGAAAACCAGGGACTGATTGTGGCTGAAATTGAACTCTCGAGCGCTTCTGAGCATTTTGAAAAGCCTGATTGGTTAGGCGATGAAGTCAGTGATGATAGCCGCTATCTGAACTCAAACCTTATCGCTAAACCATTTAAGTCCTGGTAGCAAAATGAGACATCAGGATTTTTCTTGAGCGTGTAAGTTCTTGTCCTACATCGATATTTTCTGAATTATCATTCGGTTTTTACTTTACAAGTTAGCCTTCTGAATGCAAAACTCCAAGAGCCTGGGGGCGGGCAAGGGACATCCGGCAAGACCATTCATTGGGTCTTGGGCCGATGAAAATAGAAGTGGCGATTGAGTCCACTTCACACATGTTACGATTGCGTAACCGCACCATTCGCCCTGATTGATTTCACGATTGGGTAAATGACACGTATCGCGTGCGGTTCTGCGTAGGATTCGCCTGCTTTGGGGGGTGAATTTGAGCTTGGGGGAGCTCAGCGCGGAAGAGGGCCTCTGACAATGAATTCCCGAGGTTGTCAGAAGTCCTCTTCCGCGCATTCTTTCCACTATCTTCTCAAACCATTGAACTTTTCCCTTGAATAGGCTTAAATGTCCGGCCGCCCGAATATCGGCGGTAATATATTTAAAATATTTCTCTTCAAGGGAGGCGCGTCATGGGCCAAGCAAATCAAGGTACTGCCA
>CAZZDT010000263.1:0-5796 GCA_964652435.1 uncultured Bdellovibrionales bacterium | reverse complement strand
GTTCTGGCCATCAAGCACCGTGGTCCCGATGGTGATGGGGTTTATATTGACCAAAAAAATTCCGTCGGTCTGGGGCATACCCGATTATCAATCCTTGACTTGAGTAATGAGGCGCATCAGCCGATGCTTAGTGAGGATGGAAGCGTTGCGCTTATTTTCAATGGTGAAACCTAGGGTCAAAACCAGCCAAAATGGCTCCAGCCCAAGGCGAAGAGGCCATTCAAACCGGTTTATGTAAAATCAACCCCGTGGTGCCATTGAGCAGTCCATAAAGTGGGGCCACTTCCGTGATAAACCCAGCGTACTCCTCAGCTCCCGGCTTTGCCCCCAACGCAGCTTCACAAATAGAGAAAAGATTGGTGGTGCCATCGATGCCCTTTAAGAAAGCTTCCCGAACCGGCGTTAGCTCAATGGCTTGTTCTAAATGCACCGCCCCCAGGCTCAGCCCCAGTTTATCCGACTCTTTAATTCTCTGAGCCAAAGCATCACCGCGCACCGACAATAACTCAGGAATGGCTCCAGGATTTTTTAACCCCAAAGGCTCCGGGTGGTCATCTTGAGCGCGCACGGCAAAAAAGCTTTGCTTGGAAATAAAACCAGTGCACAGTTCGGTAAATGCATACTGACTGATTTTATCTAGCCCTCTCACCCGCTCCATCACCACCGGGTCGGTCACAAATAAATCAGGCTTGTAAAGAAGAGGCGGCACAAACTCGCTGATGGTAAGCCCCGCTGCCTCTACAAGCTTGGCACAGCCCGGCACCCGATAGGCTTGATCACAGGTGTGTAAAAACCGGTCTACAATTTCGATGTCGTCGAGTTCGGGCTTGAACTGCTGCTCGTTGTTTTTCGCCAGCCAATTGGAATGAGGCAAGGTTGGCAACAAACGCCGCGCCACTTCCACCTGCTTATCCATGGCATCGCTGCCACAGATCATCCGCAGCATGTCCTGAGCATGGTAAACACCCGTGCGACCAAGCTCGCCATAAACCATAATCCCCAAGGCCCCGCCCGGTGCCAACACCGCTGCCAGCGCTTTGCTACCCGCCTCAGGGTCTTCCAAATGATGCAGCACGCCCGAGCAGTTGATGTAGTCGAAGTGGCCAATGCCCATGCTGGCCACATCCAGCAGTGAGCCGGTGTGGAATGTGATGTTGCTTAAACCAATGGCCTTGGCGCGGCTTTCGGCCGTCTCCCGCGAAGCAGTGGATAGGTCCACATAAACCACCTCGCCCGGGATTCCGCGCTCTTGCATTTGCTTGCCCAAAGCCGTGGATGCATCACCGGTGCCACCACCGGCCACCAGCACGCGAAAAGGCTTGGTCCAATCTCTGGCCCCACCCCACACAAAGTGGTTCAGCACTTCGAGTTCCTCAAGCGGCCCAAAGCAATCAAGAGCATCTTGTTGGTCACTGCGTCGTGCCGGATAAGGGTAAGCTTCGTACTGACCTTTGACGGTTTCTTCCATGACGACACCTTAGAACGGAAACCAGAGGAAAGCCATTTGAACAAGAGCACATATGAGTGCACTTACATAAGCAAGGCAAAACCTAAAAGATGTCAGGTGTTTATTGAGCCCAAGGTTTTCGTGCTCAAAAGCCCATGCCAAAGCGTCTGAAATTCAGAGACAAGCTGACCTCAAAAATTTTCACCGATATCAAATTTTCGATCCTTCTCAGCGTTCAGTCTAACCTTTCGAAAGCACACTTGTTTTACTTAGCATTCGGTACCACAAAACTAACCTTGTGGTTCGGTCGACTATCGGGACCCCAAAAAACACTTGGCATCGACCCACGTTTCGTAGAAAGTGGACCTTCGCTTGGCGGGCAATCTTCTCCCCATGCGGCATCAAAAAAAACATTTATTCTCAAAACGAGACTATCAAACATCTCATTTAGCAAGGCGTTGTTGCGTCTCGAATTGAGGAAAACGAGTTCAAACATGCAGACCGGTCCCATGGAACGATTGGACTACTATATCCAGTTGTTGCGAAAACACAGGCCAAAAAAATTCAGCGTGAATCTTCTTTTTGAGCATATGCCGCCCGGTCTCGCCTGCTCAGAAAGAACCATTCAACGGGATATTAAAAAGCTTATTCACAGTGAACTAGCGAAAGAAATAAACCTACGCTGGGGAAAAGACCCTTACTGGATTGCGCTGCCTAAATGTCCTAGCCCCCAACGGAAGATCGCTGCCTAGCCTGAGCGTCAGCTGGTGTCGACTCAGCTCGTTTGCTGTATTCAAAAATAGCTCCCTAACTGCTTGGATAGTAATCCAATCAACTCAGAAGTGGATCTCAAAATGCAACCAATCAAATATATCGTTCAGAGTACTTTTCAAGAAATCGAAGCGGACTTCATGCACTTACCGAAAAACTCAACGCCTTTATGCACCGGTTTTTCCAAACTTGATGATATCTTAATTAAATTTCGCCCTGGTGAATTGATTGTGATAGCCGGCTTGCCTTCTATGGCTAAGCATGACCTTGCCCTCAACATGGCGCTGAGCGCTCTCAATCATGCACAGGCGCAAGTAACCCTCTTGTCCACACAACTATCGTCCACAGCGGCGGTCAAAAAGATGCTCGCCATTGCCGGTAAAATCCGTAGAAATAGAATCTTAACGGGCTGCCTTCGCGACGACGATTGGACGCGTTTAGCCAGAGCATGCAGCCAGCTGTCGGAAAGACAGTTCTATGTACACGCTCCCCCCACGATCAACCTCAAAACCTTAAAGGAAGCATCTACGAAAATACCTCACACAGATGAGAACAGCCTGATTATCATTGACGACCTTGGGGCATGGAACGGGCCCGACGATAACACAAACCAAAAAGCTACAATCGGTCAGAGCTTTTCCGAGCTCAAGGCCTATGCGCTAGAAAAAGAATCAGCCATTTTGGTCGTGGCCGATTTGAAGGTTCCCCTGGGAGTTCATCCAGAGCAGGTTCCTCAAGCCCATGACCTGATTCAACATGACCAAAGTCTGCGTGAACTCCAAAACCACGCGGATAAGCTTCTTCTGGTAGCTCGGCCCAAACGGTCAGATAGCAGCGGATACGAAACATACCAGCGACTCATTCGAGTTCACAAAAACCGCCACGGTTGCCGTGGAACAGTCAAGCTTTACTACGATCCACTCTACTATCGATTTTCAGATTGGGCTGAAGACGATGTTCCGTTTTGAATTCATCCACGAGGTAAAGAACACCGATAGGTCGTTGCCCAAGAAAAACGCACTCCTCCCGTAAATGAACTCAATTCATCAGTTAATGAACTGAAGAGTAATCGATCGATTGGGTTGAAGATGACTCGATTTTCGCACTTACCGAGAAATTGTGGATTTGAGTTTCTCACGCAGTGTTGTAGACGTACATTGATGAATAAAGAGATTAGAACCCAATTCATCATTGATATTTGTTATTCAGACACCGCTTTTTCTGCCCGTCGAGGCAGCTGAAACAGTGTAAGAGCAGCTCTTCTGAAAATAGATTGAGGCAGTACCATGAAGAAATTTACCACGTTGACGGTCGCTATCACGCTTTCACTCATTACCGTAGCTTGTGGCGAGAGCGGCGTAGATGGACTTGAAGCAGAGGCATGTGCCCATATGACTGATGACCTCACCACTGCAATCACCGCGGGTGGTAGCGAGGCAGAAGCAACCGATACCAACCCGAGCGATTGGCTGCACAAACGCGTAGACTTAACCTTGGCCGATGACGGCAACGGTGGTTTCTGGGGTTTTGTCACCTACGAGGCAACCGAGGAAACAGAGTATATGTTCTTCACAGGCAGCCAAGTTACCTTGCAGATTGACGGACTCAACCCAGAGGAGACCAACGAGGTATCCGCCTGCACCGAAGTGACAAGCAGCTTGGCATTCGACCTGACCCGTGGCGATCACGTTGTCTTTGTTTCCGCTCCCGTGCAGACTATAAGCGTGGTGGCGGAAGAGGTTCGGGGTCACCATTCCCACTCGGACCACGAACATTAAGCCAACGGGATGAACCAATCATCACGAATCGAAAAATATAAATAAAGAGAAGCATCGAGAGGTGCAGAGTGATTTACGCATTCACCTTAAAAATTAAACGGAACGAAACAACATGAAAGCAACAGTCTTACTTTTAGCCATCATCGGATTTTTAGCGCCACTCTCCATCGCATCAGCCCAAGCACTCGACCTGATGATGTCGGAAGAGCCCAAGCCCGGTGAAGTGAATCAAGAGGTGCGCAGTGAAGAAGTAGCGAAACAGCTTCAGGGCACCACCAACACTGTTTTGGTTTATGCCGAAGGCCTGTGCTGCCCCTCTTGCTCGAGCGGCGTGAAGAAGCATGTGGGCGAGCTTGCCTTCGTAAAAGAAACAGAAGACAAAAGCAGTGTTCAAATTGATGCCAAGCACCAGCTGGTTCGCATCGAGATCAAACCGCGTTCAAAGATTGATATGAAAGCTCTAAGCAAAGCACTCGACGAAGCGGGTTACCCGGCCATCCATCTCTACAGCCTTAAAAAAGGCAAAGTGGTGACTGAGGTGTTTGCAACAGCTTCAAAGAGCTGATTGCCTCGCAACAAACTACAACAAAAAAAAGGGCGCCATATAGGCGCCCTTTTTATTTCTATTGAACAAAAAGCTTATGCTTCTTCGGTGTCGTATCCAGCTTCTTTCCAGCCAAGGATTCCACCTTCGATAACCTTAACGTTCTCGTAGCCGTACTCCTTCAAAACGCCGGCTGCGATAGACGCCTGGCCACCTTTGGCACATGAGCAAAGAATCTGACGGCTCTTGTCTTCGAGACGCGCATCTTTAACACCTTCAGGCATATCTTGGTCAGCTTTGTAGAAAAGCGTTCCGAGGCTGATGCATGCAGAACCAGGGATGATGCCTGTACCGGCCAATTCACCTGTGTCACGTACATCGAGTACCAATGCATTTGAATCAGCTTCAAGAGCTGCCTTCGCCTGCTCTACGTTTACAACTTCAACGCCTTCACGGCCTTTCGCTACTCTGTCACCAAAATTCTTAGACATGGATTTACTCCTTTTAAGTGGTTCGATTCGGTGCCCAGCCCGGTAGAGGCTGAGCGGTTGCAGATGCCTACCTCAAGCATGGAGCCAGAGCAATGCTCTTGAGGCTTTCTCTGGGCCTCAGACGCCGAATCCATCGGATTCACAGCATATTTATCCCCAAGTTGTCACCGGCTCGCCTTGTTTCGCCGAGACTAAGGCGTAGGTTCAGGCAAAAAAAAGGGCGCCCTCTGGACGCCCTTTTCATTTCTATCTCAAGCAGTCTTATGCTTCGTACTTCTCCAGTACCGCACTGGCTCCCAAGCCACCTGCAGCGCAGATGCCTAAGAGTGCATACTTCTTGTCGGTGCTGCCCAGCTCATTGGCCATGGTGGTAGCCATGCGTGCCCCGGTTGCAGCAAACGGGTGTCCAAGACTTACGGAACCACCGTGAACATTGAGTTTCTCTTCTGGAATATCACCAAACGCTTTGTCCGCATCGCTGCGAGCTTTGGCAAAGGCATCCGATGCCAACATCTTCGTCACGCAAAGTACCTGCGCAGCAAATGCTTCGTGAATGTCAAAGAGGTCAATGTCATCAATGGTGAGGCCAGCCTTACGGGCTGCTTCTGGCATAGACAACGCTGGAGCAATCAAAAGCTGGTCCGCCGGATCTACCGCAGAGTATGCCCAGTTGTTCACGTAGCAAAGTGGTGTGTAACCAAGCTCAAGCGCTTTTTCTTCGCTCATCAAAAGCACACACGATGCACCATCTGTGAGCGCACTGGA